>JAYUUH010000632.1:0-7065 GCA_043754745.1 Lysobacter sp. | reverse complement strand
CGTGTTACGAAGTGGTTGCGTGATTGCGCAATCGCGCGTTGATGCCATGCGCGTGCCGGCGAAGCTCACTCCTTCGCCGGCAGCTTCACGGTCACGATGAACCGGCCGTCTTCGGTTTTCGCTTCGACGCTGCCGCGGCCTTCGGTATAGGCTTCGATCTGTGCCAGTGAGGAAGGCAGGCCGACGTTGTGGCCGGTCGCGGCGCGCGATGGCTCCGTGGGCATCGGGTTAGAGATCATGATGACGATGCCGTGCTCGTCGCTGTCGATGCGGATGTCGATCTCGCCGCCGGCGGCAATGCGTTCGATCCCGTGCTTGATCGCATTTTCGACCAGCGGTTGCAGCGACAGCGACGGCACCAGGGCCTCCGGCATCGGGTCGGGCCGCGTCCAGCGCACGCGAAGGCGTTCGCGGAAACGCAGGGATTCGATCTCCAGATAACGTTCGATCAGCGCGATTTCCTCGCGCAGCGGGATTTCGCGAGGCCCGCCGAGGGCGGCGCGGAACAGGTCCGCCAGATCCAGCAGCAGGTGTTCGGCTTCGTCGGGGCGATGGTGGACCAGCGCCGCTCCTGTGTTCAACGTATTGAACAGGAAGTGCGGACGGACCCGGGCTTGCAGTGCGGCCAGTTCGGCCTGCTTCGCGCGCACCGCAAGCAAGCGCAGGCGCCAGTGGTTCTGGAACGCGGCCAGTGCCAGCCATCCGACGATCATCACGATGCCGGTGACGCGGAGTACGACATCCGCGCGCGTCGCCTCGGAGATCCGCCACAGATCGCCCAGCAACAGATCGCTGATCGCCAGTACAGACCAACTGCTGAGCAGGAGCAGCGCAAGCGCGAGGTAGGCGATGAGCTGCGGCTTGACGTCGTTGAGGCGTTTGCGGAAGAGATAGAGACCGCCGAGGGTTAGCAATGTCACCCATTGCACCATCAGCGACAGCAGCCCGAACCGGATCCAGCGGCCGAGCGGGGCGTCGCCGGCCAGGGTGAGCACCGCAGCGAGACCTTCGCCAGCGAGCACCACCCAGATCACCACCCGTCCCTGCCACAGGCTGTCGAGCGGACCGACGGTCGAGGCGCGCGCGCTCGGGCGCTGGCCGCGCGAGGGCTTGGGGGAGGACTTGGGCGAAAGGCCGAACATCGGACCATGATGCCCGGCTCGCGCGCGAACGGGCAGGGGGACCGCTCATACTTCCGCACAGCCCGCCCATCGGGCATCGTTTGGTCCTGCCGCGGCAGCGGCCTATGCTCACTGACATTGATCGTGGAGGCGAAATGCGAGTTCCGTGCCGACAGACCCACCCTTCCACCCGCCCGCAGACGCAGGAATCCCGCGGATTCTCCCGTCGCCCGTCGCGCGGCTTCACTCTGGTCGAATTGGCCATTACCTTGACTGTCCTGGGGGTAATGATGGGCATCTCGGCGCCGCTCTTCACCGGGATGATCAACAGTAACCGGCTGACCGGCAACGCCAACGAATTGGTGGCTGCAGTGCTGATCGCGCGTTCGGAAGCCATCCGCGGCAACGTGCGGACCTCGCTTTGCCAGAGTGCGGACGGGGTCAATTGCAGCAATGCATCTCCTTGGCGGGGCTGGATCGTATTCGCAGACGCGGATGGCGATACCCTCGCCGACGCGGACGAAATTGTGCGCGCCGGCATCATCGAGGCACCCGTGCTCGTCCTCGCCAGTCCCAGTATTACCGGCGTCAACAACCGCATCATCTTCCGTGCCGATGGTCTTGCCTACTCCGGGAACATCCTGCTGGAGGGCAATATCCGCGTCTGTTTGCCGGTGACCAACCCTGTCCTCAACATTCGCGACGTCAATATCGCCATCGGCGGTCGCGTTGCGGTACGGCCTGCGATCACCAATGTTACCTGCCCCGCTCCGGGGAATGGCTGATGTCCATGCATTCCAAACCACTTCAGCATCGCACCGCTGGCAGGCAGCGTGCTCCGCGTCCGCTCTCAGCGATACGTGGCGTAGGCCTGATCGAAGTACTGGTCGCCGTGCTCGTGCTGGCGATTGGCCTGCTCGGCGTGGCCGCCATGCAGGCAACGGCGCTGCGCAACAGCCAAAGCTCGCTCGAGCGCAGCCAGGGCGTCATGCACGTCTACACCATTCTCGATGCGATGCGCGCCAACCCCGATGCAGCGCGCAGCGGAGGCTACAACATGGGAATGACCTGTGCGCCCCCGAGCGCCGGCTCGCTCATCACCAGCGACCAGCGGCAGTGGATCACGGTCCTCCAGCAGAACCTCGGCGTCACTGCCTGTGGCCAGGTGACCTGCGTCGCTGCGGTCTGCACGATCACCGTGCGCTGGGACGACTCCCGCGGTAGCGGCGGAAATTCGGCGCAAACCCTCAGCACGACGACACGCATATGACGCCCATGACACTTTCCCCGAGACGCCATTCCCGCCAGGGTCGCCCGGCGACGCGCGACGCCGTTCGCGGTTTCACCCTGGTCGAGCTGATGATCTCGATGATGCTCGGCCTGTTGGTGGTTGGCAGCGCCAGCGCCATCTTCATCTCCAACCGCCAGACCTACCGTGCGACCGAGGGCTTGGGCCGCGTGCAGGAAAACGGCCGTATGGCCTTCGAATTGATGTCTCGCGACCTGCGCGAAGCCGGCGGCAACCCTTGCGGCAATGCCGATCGCAAGGAGCCGCTGAAACTGGTCAATGTGCTCAGCCCGACCAGCAATTGGTGGGCCAACTGGAGCGACGGCATCATCGGCTACGAAGCCGCGATGGTTCCCGCTCCTACAAATCGCATCGCAGGTACCGATGCCGTCGCCTTGATGTCCGGCGACACTTCCAGCGGCGTCACCGTGGTCAGCCATAACCCGACGTCGGCTCGATTCGAGGTCAATACCACTGGCCACGGCTTGAACGACGGCGATCTCGCGATCATCTGCGACTGGCGTCAAGCATCGATGTTCCAGATCACCGGCGCTCAGCCCGGCATCAACACCAACATAGTCCACAATCCAGGCGGTTCGGTCAGCCCCGGCAATTGCAGCAAAGGCCTGGGTTACGCCAATCCGCCGAAGTGTACGACCAACGGTACGCCCTATCAGTACGGTGCGAATTCGATGGTCGTGCGCCTGCACGCGGTGCGCTGGTTCGTCGGCAGTACGCTCGGCGGCGGTCGTTCCCTGTTCCGCAGCACGCTGGTCAACCAGGGGGGCGTACTGTTGGTCCGCGACCAGGAAATCGCGCAAGGCGTGGACAACATGCAGCTGCAGTATCTGCTCGAAGGAGCCGCGGGATATGTCGATGCCACCGCAGTCCCCGCCAATCGATGGAGGGAGGTCACCGCGGTACGCGTCGCCCTCGATATGCTCAGCGACGACCGCGCAGGCATCGGCGGCGCACAACTTGCGCGCCGTATCGCCCATACCGTTACTCTCCGGAATCGCCTGCAATGAATCGCTACGCACCCCGCCCCATCAAGTCGAGCCATCGCCAACACGGCGCCACTCTCGTCGTGGTGCTCATCCTGTTGCTGCTGATGACCCTGCTGGGCCTCGCTAGTATGCGCAGCACCGTGCTTGAAGAGCGCATGACCTCGAATCTGCTCGATCGAAGCCTGAGCTTCCAGGTAGCCGAGGCTGGGTTGCGCGAGGCCGAAGCGGCAGTGAACCTGAACCCTGCATTCCCCACCGCCGGCTGCAATGCCCAGGGCTTGTGTGCCCTCCCGGTTCCGACGGCCATCGATCGTTGGCTCGATCCGGGTTTCACGGCATGGCGCACTGGTACCGTGTCCGATCCCAATACCGCCGCGCCGCGCTATATCGCCGAAGACATGGGCGAAGGCCCGAACTGGCGCGATTGCGACCGGCTTTCTCCGATCCACCCGCTGTGCCTGACACCCCGTTACCGCTTGACCGTGTTGAGTCAGCAGGACGGCCGCGCGTCCGTGACGCTGCAATCCATCTACGCTCGCAGATAAGCCGAGGCAGCCGTGAACAATACTCCCCGCACCACCTCCGTCCATAGCGCGCGCAAGTCGCGCCTGGCGCCTTTCCTGCTGTGTCTGGCCACAATTCTCGGCTTGCCTGTGCATGCCGCGGTATCGCTGCCGGACACGCCGATGCAGACCAACAACGGCGTGCCGCCGAACCTGTTGTTCATTCTCGATGACTCAGGTTCGATGGGCGACAATTTCATGCCGGACTCCATCCCGAACACCACGCCGAATCCCAACATCAATCAGCTGACTTACACGCTGAACACGATCTACTACAACCCTGCGACTACTTACCGTACATGGCAGCAGGCGGACGGCTCGTTCATGCCTGCGGTCCCCTATACGGCTGCGTACAACGATACGGCGCGGGCCATCTCTCCCATCGATCTCGGCAACGGGACCGACAGGGATTTCTATATCCCGATCGTCGGCATCACCAATGTCAACGACACGCGACAGTACGTACGTCACCGCTTCCACCGCAACGGTGCCAGCTTCGTGGGCGGCGGTGCGCTGATCGTATCGTCCTGCGCATGGGATCCGTTGGCCAACAATTTCGCAGATCCGACTCCGGCAGTCACGCTTTGCGCTCGCAACTTCGCCAATTTCACCTGGCCTGGCGGCATCGTGCGTTCGGTCGCCCAGGAAAAGCAGAATTACGCCACCTGGTACGCCTTCGGTCGTACTCGCATGAAAGTTGCGAAGACCAGCGCAAGCATTGCCTTCAACGACACTAGTATCTTCAATGCCGACAACGAATTCCGCGTCGGCTACAAGACCATCCACAATCGCAGCAACTTCCTGATTCCGGTCGGCACCAATAACGGCGTATTTACCGGGGCCAACCGTGCGACCTGGTTTTCCCGTCTGTTTGACGCCACTGCTTCTGGGAACACGCCGACCAACCGTGCGCTGTACGACGCTGGCGAGTACTTCAGGCAGACCGGCACGACCGGGCCATGGGGGCCGCAGCCGACCGCATCGCAATACGAATGCCGCCAGAATTTCTCCATCCTGACCACCGACGGTTATCGCAACGAATCCGGCCTTCCCGTCGTCGGTAATGTCGACAACACCGCCGGTCCCGTGATTACCCGTCCCAGTGGCCCGTCCTACCAGTACACGCCCGTGTTGCCCCACAGGGATAACTGGAGCGATACGCTGTCCGATATCGCCATGTCGTATTGGGTACGCGACCTGCGTTCCGATCTCGACAACATCGTGCCGTCTTCGGCCGCCAATCCCGCTTTCTGGCAGCACATGGTGACGTTCGGCATCTCCATCGGGCTTAAAGGCTCGCTCGATCCGGTAACGGATCTCCCGGGCCTGACCAGCGGCGCCAAGACATGGCCCCAACCGGTCAACCTCACGCTGAGCACCATCGATGATATGTTCCATGCCACCCTCAATGGCCGGGGTGCGTTCGTAGCCGCAGGCAATCCCGAAGAATTCTCGGAAGGTCTCGGCAACGCGTTGCGCGCTATCGCCGCTCGCAGGGGTTCCGGTTCCAACGCTGCAGTGACGGGCTCGTCCACCAGCACAGGCAACAAATTGTTCCAGGCCAAGTTCTTCTCGGCGCAATGGAGCGGCGAAGTGCAGGCGTTCACCATCACCAGCAGCGGCGTGGACACCACTTCGCCGGTATGGACCGCAAGCATTCCGACCTACACATCGCGCGTCATCCGCACGCATAACGGCACGGCGGGTACGGCATTCCCGACGGCGGCGCAAACCGCTGCGCTGACCGCGGATGTCGCGAACTACATCCGCGGCGATCGCAGCAAAGAGCAAACTGCTACCCTGGGCGTTTTCCGGAACCGCACTTCGCTTCTGGGCAGCATCGTCAACAGTTCGCCGGTCTACGTGAAGACCTCGGACACCGTCGACACGGTGTACGTCGGCGCGAACGACGGCATGCTGCACGCCTTCAATGCGACCGATGGCGTCGAACGCTTCGCTTACGTGCCACGCGGCGTCGATCTGGTCGATCTCAAGGAATACAGCAACCCGACGTATGGTCATCGTTTCTTCGTCGATGGCGCCATCATCACGTCCACCAAGCGCGAACTCGCCAACCGCACAGTGCTGGTCGGCGCGCTCGGCCGCGGCGGCAGGGGCCTGTTCGCGCTTGATGTCACCGATCCCACCAGCTTCGGCAACAGCCAGGTGCTGTGGGACAAGGACGGTACTTTCGACAGCGAGATGGGCCAGATCCTGGGCAAACCGGTCATCGCCAAGCTCAACGGCGGCACTACTGCGGTGCTGGTTCCGAATGGTTTGAATAGTGCCACCGAACGTGCGGTGCTGTTCGTGCTGGATTTGGAAACCGGCGCGAAGATCGCCGAAATCGATACCGGCGTCGGTTCGACCACCGCAAGCAACGGCTTGTCTTCGCCGCGTGGCTGGGATGAGGACGGCAACGGTACGGTCGACTTCGTCTATGCCGGCGACTTCCGCGGCAACCTCTGGAAGTTCGACCTCTCCGGCAACAACCCGTCGTCGTGGAGCGTCGCCGATGGCCGCGCGCTTTACACGCCTCCGACGGCGGGAGCACAGCCGGTGACCGGCGGTGTCACGATCGCTGTCGACCCTGCTACCGACAAGCGCTGGGTGTTCTTCGGTACCGGCCGCTTGCTGACCACCACCGACCTGACCGATACCACCCTGCAGACCTGGCATGGCGTCATCGACGATCCGGCTGCAACGTCATCGGTGACTCGTGCCAGCATGACCGCGCGCAACATCGCGTACTTCGATGTCGCGACCAAGGGCCGTGCATTCGAACCGAACACCCCGCTTCCGGCAGGCAGCAAGGGCTGGTATATCGACCTCGATCAGCCGCCGTCGAATATGCCGGAAGGCGAGCGCATGATCGGCGATCAGCAGGTGATCAAGAATGTGCTGCTCGCTTCGAGCATTATTCCCAGCACCGAAAATCCCTGCCGCGGCGGTCGAGGCTACGTCAACGCATTGGATGCCTTCACAGGTACCAGTCTGGCGACCGGTTTCTTCGGCAGCTACGACGGCAATGGCGTATTCGTACCGACCACCGTCGGCCCCGGCACTCCGCTTGGATCGGTCAATCA
>JAYUUH010000631.1:0-7083 GCA_043754745.1 Lysobacter sp. | reverse complement strand
GTGATGGTGCTGGCGGTCAGGCGGCCGAGACGCCAATGCGTGACGTCGTCGACGTAAGTGCTCGCGGTGATTACGGTCGACGCGGGCGTGGACGAGGTGCCGTTGTAACTGTCAGCAACAGTCTGCATCACGTTGCCGTGACTACCGTAGGTGTAAGCGGTGGCGGCCCAACTGGTCTGCGTAGCGGTATAGGGATCGGCTACCGCCTCTTGGGTGCCGGCAGTCACCGGCAACACACTGCTCTGAACGCCAGACTGGAAACCGGTACCGGACTCGGCCATGACTTCCCACACCTGGTTGCTCAGCGAAAACCCGGTGCCATCGATTGCCGACGCACCGCCGCCGCGCGGCGCGAAACACGAATCTACAGGTGCTGCCGTCAGACATGACGACGGAACAAAGACAATGCCGATGGCAGCATGCTTGGATGTCTGTACCGGCAAACCAAGGTAAGGGAAGTTTTGTGAATACAGCGTCGAGGTGGTGACGTAGCCGCCACTCTGGTTCGGATCGATGGTACGCAGTTCCCGGAAACCGAGAAAGCCGCGGCCGCCTGACTGCATCTTCGCGCCGTTGTAGCGGTAGTGCAGCGTCGACTTGGCTGCAGGGTCGCCGCCCTGCGCCGAGGTGCTGGACACCTGCTTCACTGCGTACGTCGGTACAAGCAGGTCGAACACCGGCGAACCGCGCCCCTTGGGCACACTGTTGAGCGTGCCGGTATCCGGACGATAGAAATCCTTCAGCGTCAGCGGCGCGTATGCGATGTCGGTTTCAGCGCCGTACCCGTTGGTCACCTTGACGATCACGTCGCGGGGTACGAAACGGTCCACCGCGCGCGAGAAGAACAGATCGGGATTGTTGGAGAGCCGCAGCGATATGAAATCCAGGTTGCCGTCGGCGTCGGCGTCCATGAATATCGGCAGCTTCTGGAGTGGATCGCAGTTGTAGCCTTCGCAGAGGAATGCGTTGCCGCCTATTTCCACCGAGGACGACGAAATCGTCCCATCAGACAGCGCGAGGCGCGCGAAATACTTCTTGCCGATCTCCGATCCGCCCGAGTAGGCCGTGTTGACGTATGCGATATCGGCGCGCCCGTCGCCGTTGACGTCCACCGGCTGCAGGTGCTGATCGTAGGAAATCGCTCCCAGCGACACCGGGGCAATGAATCCCAAGCCGTTATTGAGGCTATAGCTCCATAGGCCACCCGTATTCTTCAGCAGCAGGTCAGTCAATCCGTCGCCGTTGAAGTCTGCGAATTTCGGCTGGACGATATAGTCATAGCTGGAGAGGATGGCGTTCTGGCGCTGGTTATAGCGATCGAGCCAATAGCCATGGGTAACGAAGCGGATCGATGTCGCCGTGACTTCGGCGACGCGATAGGCTTCCAGATACCACTCCTTCCGAAAATTTCCGTCGCCCGCGAGCTCTTTGTTGAGATAGGTCTGCATCAGCAGATCGGAGGAACCATCGCCGTTGAGGTCGTGCAATTGCATCACACCGACGTCCGGCCAGTTGGTGGTCTGCCGCTCGTAACACAGCATGCACGGGATCGAACTCTGGAATACGACAGAACGTTCCGCACCGAACACGAACGACGCGCCTTGACGTTCCATGAGCCGGGCTTTCATGCCGCTCGAATCGTAGACGATGTCCGGAAGGCCATCGCCGTTGATGTCGGCACGCTGGACCTGCCGACTCTTGTCGTCGGTCGACGGGATCACGGGTGAAAGTCCACCGATGACGTTGTTGGTGTCATCGAACACCTTCGCCGCACCACGACCAGTGGACAGGAACAACCGCCAGCCCTGCCCTACCGGACTGGAGATGAACAGGTCATCGCGACCGTCGCCGTTGTAGTCCATCAACTGCCAACCGCCATCTCCACGTCCGCTGATACCCAGCGAGCCGGGCGGCGTAGTGCACTGGGTCGGGCCCTGTACGTAGGAGGGACGGCCGGACGCATCCAGCACCGAGAAGGCGGTGTAGATGTACTCGGACGGACAGGCCTCGCCGGCACTGCCTTCCTTGATGTAAACGATGTCCTGGCGGCCATCGCCGTCGACATCGCCCTGTTTGAAGCCGCGCCATTTCTCGATGCTGCCAAACGGCAGATTGGCTGGATATTCCTTGGTCGCGAACTCCGCCCTTGCCTGGCTCCAGGCGAACGTTGTCGGCGCCGCACAGACCGCCTGGGTGGCGTCGCGGCATTCCTGCACGGCGATCAGCGTGTCCGTGCCGCTGCCGGAGGCGCTGGGCGCGTAATCCAGACGGTAGTGGCGCAGCTGGCTGCCATCGGATTCGGACCGTACTGCCACCAGCCTGTGCGCCTGCGTGATCTGGCCACCAGCAGCGTAGCCTTTCACATGCTCGGTCGCGGCGCGGGTCTGGTAAACAAAGGTGATCTGCGCGAATGGCGCCTGCGACGGCACAGTCTGGCCCTGCAGCGCAGTTTTACCGGTGTAACTTACTGTCGCGGGCAGATGTTCGCCGACGGCGGCATCCAGAGCTTCATGATAGGTGTAGTCGATATAGTTACCGGTCGAATCCTGGAACCGGGTCTGCGCCCAGCTCAATGCAAACGCAGTCTTGCCCGCGGCGGTGGCGTTGACGTAACCATCCGCGCGATTTGAAGTGGTGGTGTTGTCACGGTCGCCGTACCAACTGGTCGAGCCATCCTTTCTCTCCACGGTGAAGAAGGCTACGCCTGCGGTGGCGGCGGTCGGCGTATAGGCGCAAACGCGCTGGTGCGACTGCAACTCGGTGGACATCCGCTCCACTGTCATGCCGGCAACTACAGCGCATGCGCCTACTGCATCGATCGCCGTCGGCAGCAAGCGTTGGCCGTCCAGGCAGTAGCGGTCTGTCGCGGAATAATTGATCGGCGCCGGGTCGCCATCGGTGGCGATACCGCTCACGATAAAGTCGCCGGATTCACGCGTGGCCCGGCAGCGCGAGATCGCCGACAGGCCACTGATCGACCAGCCCTTGCCGAGCGGCCCACCGGCGCCCTGACTGGAATAGCGCAGAGACAACTGAGGCACGACGCCGGCAACACCGGGCGCTGTGAAAAGCGGGATCGAGTACGTGGCCGCACCGGATTCGTCGACGCGGAATTCCGCCGCCGTCGCTGCGACGGCGTCTGACAGCGTGTCTGGCGTGACAGTGAATGTGCCCGCTTCCGGCGTGCCCGCCATCGTGTTGCGTAAAACGATGCCGACCGGCAACAGCAGTATGGCCACGACAAGAGACAGCAGCCATGCGGCGGCCATCGACACGCGGCCATCCGCGTTGTTGGAGCGATGAGAAGTTGAACTCACCACACCCTGCTGTCGGCCTTGGTCTCGCATAAAAATCCCTTAAATATTGTGTGTAGCCCGGCATAAGATGTTTTCATCCCGCCGAATTGAAGTGCACGTTACGCAGTGCCAAAACCCGTGGTCAATGGAAGAAGTCACTTCCACGTGCGGTTCAGCTACTTCTTCAACAACGCCCGGTCCTGGCCGCCAGATACAGAAATGGAACAGGCGGCGGATTGCTCCGCCACCTGTTCCATATTGCTTACAGCCAGCATAGCGATGGCCGCGTTAGGCAGCCGTCAGAAGCGGTAATCGGCGCTGACGTACCAGAACGAACCCGGCAGGTCGTAGGTACCGGCGTCGTAGCCGTTCAACGAGCAGCTCACGCACACCGGCGGCTCCTTGCCAAACACATTATTGGCACCGACCGAGAACTTCAAGCCTTCGAGAGAGAACGCATTCTTCCAGCCAAATTGAATGTCGTGATATGCGACTGAACCTAATTCGTTGACGAATGTGTACTGGTTCTGCGCATTCAGGGTAAGACAGCCCGGCACATCGGGGCGGGTCGCATTCGTGCAGTCTTCTTCGACAGCATCGATGTAGCGCAGACCGTAGTTGAAATTGAAGTTACCCTTTGTCCAGCCCAACTGCAGGTTGCTCTGCCACTCCGGGATGGCGCTGTCGTTCACTTCGATACCGACCTCGCGCGGCGAGCGAGCGCCATCTTTGTCGATGGCTTCGTACTTGTTGACGAAGGTCGTTTGCAGCGAGGCGTTCAAACTGCCGAAACCCCACTCCGGGCTGAGCCAGTTCACCTTCAGGTCCACGCCATCGGTCTCGATCGTACCGAAGTTGAGCAGGAAGTTACTGACAGGATTGAGATTGCCGTTGGTTTGACGACTGAAATCGCTGCAGAAGGCCGGATCGAGCCCGCCCGCAGCCAGACAGCGCCGAAGCTGCGTCTGGATGTCGCGCGCTTGGATGGCATCTTCGATTTCGTGGCGGTAGTAACCCAGTTCGAAATCGAGTTTGCGCGACCACGACAGATTTTCGGCCCAGCTCGGGCTGTAGACCGCACCCAAGGAAAAGCTGTCGGACTGTTCCGGATCGAGATTAGGATTGCCGCCCGTAAAGGTGGTGATCTGTGTATTGGCCTGTTCGAACTGATTGGGCACGCCCTGCGCGCGGCAGGCGGTTTCCAGCGGAGTGGTATTCAATCCGTTGCCTGCATCCACGACATAGGGGTCTGTTGCGGCATTCCGGGTCGGGCCGCAGGGATCGGTGACTGTCGGGCCGAACTGCGTCAAACCGTACAGCTCGCCCAGGTTCGGAGCGCGGAAGCCCTGCGAGTAAGTGCCGCGCAACACCAGATCTTCGAATGGCTGGAAGCGGAAACCAACCTTGCCGGTGGTGGCGCTGCCGAAGGTGGAGTAATCCGACCAGCGCAGAGCCACGGTCAGATCAAGTGTCGCCAGCACCGGGAAGTTGAATTCGCCATAGACCTCAGTAACGTCGTAGGTGGCCGACACCGGCGCTGCGAAGGAGTCCTGCGATTCGCCGGTCTGGCGCAGCGGGTCCGGATCGAAATCGCCCTTGTAGCGGCGATACTCGGCACCCGCGGCGAAACCCGCGGTGCGGTCGCCGATATTGAATAGATCCCCGGTGACGTTACCCGAGAAGATGTCGAGCACTTGGGTACTGGCATCGCGCTGATCGGTGCGGATGTAGTTGATCATCTGCTGCGTGAACGGCCGGCCCTGACCACCGAAGATATCCAGCGGCGTGCAGCCCGGCGTGGCGGCGCAGATCGCCGGGTCGCCGAGAGCGAGCTTAATCTTGGCGATGTTGTAGCCATTGGTGAAACGCTGGCTGGCCGAGTTGCGGCTGTGGACGTAGTTGGCGTCCCAAGCGAAGCTGCGGCTACCGATGTCGAACAGGCCTTCGAGGCCGGCGTTGAAATACCAGGTATCGACGTTCTGAGTGAACAAGCGCGGCCCGACTTCCAGCGGGCGGCGGCCGATAAAGACGAAGTTGTTGTTCGCGTCCAAGGTGAAGCCGAACGGATTGAACGGATGATTGCCCGGTATGGAGATGGTATCGGCGATGCCACCGGTACCGGCGCCCGGGCCAACGAAGATCGGTTCCGGCGCGGCCTGGTTGGTCGACTGGCGATTGTTGAACAGGCCCTTCAAATGCAGGCGGGTATTCTCGCTCAGATCGATATTGATGCTGGTGAACAGCGACTTGCGCTCGCTCGGGGTGAGCAGCAGGTTGTACGGCGCGAAGTTGAAGCGGTCGGAGCCGTCGAACTCGTTGTAAGTGCCGCCGTTGGGGTTGCCCGGCACGAAAACCGGGGTAGTAGTGCCTGGATTCAACGTGATGTTATAGCGCGTGGTACCCGTCGGATCGAAGAAGAAAAAGCGGCCTTGCGGCGTGCCGGAACTGCAGGCACCAAGGCCCGCGCCCGGTTGACAGAACGAAGACTGGTCCCATGATGAGGAGCTGATGTTTTCCTGCTCGTAATAGGTCGCTCCGAAAACGGCAGCCCAACCGTCACCGCTGGTGCCGAAGGTGAACGAGGCGTCCTTGGTTTCGCCGCCGCGGCTGAATTCGCCGTAGTACGTACGGACTTCGGCGCCTTCGAAATTCTTGCGCGTGATGATATTGACCACGCCGCCGATGGCGTCGGAACCGTAGATCGCCGAGGCACCGTCTTCCAGCACTTCGATGCGCTCGACGATGGCCAGCGGGATGGTGTTGAGGTCGGCGCTGCCGCTGACGCCCGAGGCCGAGGACTCGTTGACCCAGCGGATGCCGTCGACCAGCACCAATACGCGCTGCGAGCCGAGGTTGCGCAGATCGACCTGGGCCGAACCGGCGCCGATGCCGCCGCCGTCCGGCGGATAGCCGAAGTTGCCGGAAGAGTTGAACTTGGCGTTCAACGCCTTGCCGCTGGCGGTGAGCTGCTGGAGGATTTCGCCGACGCTCTTGGCGCCGGTCTGCTCCAGCTTGGCACGATCCAGCACGAACACCGGCTGAGCGGTGACGGCATTGGTCTGCTTGATTCGTGAACCCGTCACCGTGATGGTGTCGAGGGTGCCCTGGTCATCCTGGGCGTCCTGCGCCGCGGCGATGCCGGGCAGCGCGAGGAGCAGTGTCAGGTGGACGGCGGCCGTCAGGCGATTACGGCGCAACTTACTCATTATGTTTCTCTCCATGGCTTGATCAGGTGGCGACGAGGACCACCGCCGGGCCCCCTTGCCCCGCCGGCAGCCGACTTTGTAAACATTTTGTGAAGCCGGGGCAAGGGGCGTATGGCACACAGATGACAGGTTTCGCCGAATGAGGCACCCGTACAGTCGGTGCGCAGCCGTACGGCATCGGCCCGATTCGTGGCATGGATGGGCACAATGGCCGCGCGCGGGGCCGTGTGTTCCATGCGGATGCGATTCGAGCGTCGCGTGGTTGCAGTACACATTGTCGCCGTAGCCCAGCTGGCGCAGCGTGCCGCCGGTGCCGCTGTAGTTCAGCCCGGTGAGCTGGCCGGTCTGGAACTGGCACGTCGGGGTGAGGGTGACGCCGTTGCCGAAGGTCTCCTGCGTGACTTGGCCGCGCGGGTTTTGGATGTGGGTGCGCCGGCATTCGACGCCGCTCGCCGGTTCCTTCTCGGCCACACCGTGGCCGTAGGTCGAGTACTGAATCGCCCCGGCTTCTGTAGACACTCACGAGCCGTGTCGTAGGGACTGCTTTTCAAACTCTACCGGAGACAGGCCCTGGTTGTTGC
>JAYUUH010000630.1:0-2411 GCA_043754745.1 Lysobacter sp. | reverse complement strand
ACGAGATCGACGCGGTGCCGGCGCTGACCCTGCGTCAGAAGCACACCATCGAAGCGGTGATCGACCGCTTCAAGCCGCGCGCGGACAGCAAACAGCGGCTCGCCGAATCGTTCGAGACCGCGCTGAAACTCGGCGACGGCATGGCGCTGGTGCAGTCGCTGGACGACGCCAACGCCGCGCCGCTGCTGTTCTCGTCGAAATACAGCTGCCCGGTTTGCGACTACTCATTGCCCGAACTGGAACCGCGGCTGTTCTCGTTCAATTCGCCGGTCGGCGCCTGTCCGAGCTGCGACGGCCTGGGCGTAAGCCAGTTCTTCGACCCGGTGCGCGTGGTCGTGCATCCGGAGCTGTCCATGGCCGCGGGCGCGGTGCGCGGATGGGACCGCCGCAATGTTTACTACTTCCAGCTCATCCAGTCGCTGGCCAAGCACTACGGTTTCAGCGTGGACACGCACTGGAACGAGCTGGACGCCGCCACCCAGCACGCCGTGCTGCATGGCAGCGGCGGCGAAGTGATCGCGTTCACCTACCTCACCGACACCGGCGGCCGCAGTCAGCGCAAGCACAAGTTCGAAGGCATCATCCCGAACCTGGAGCGCCGCTACCGCGAAACCGAATCGGCGGCGGTGCGCGAAGAACTTGCGAAATACATCAGCGAACGTCCTTGCCCCGACTGCGGCGGCGCGCGCCTGAACCGCGCCGCGCGCAATGTGTTCGTGGCCGACCGCGCATTGCCGTCGATCGTGGTGCTGCCGATCGACGAGGCCCTGGACTTCTTCGGCAATCTCGCGCTCGCCGGCTGGCGCGGCTAAATCGCGACCAAGATCGTCAAGGAAATCCGCGAGCGCCTGAACTTCCTGGTCGATGTCGGCCTCGATTACCTCACGCTCGAACGCAAGGCCGACACGCTGTCCGGCGGCGAAGCGCAGCGCATCCGCCTGGCGTCGCAGATCGGCGCCGGCCTGGTCGGGGTGATGTACGTGCTCGACGAGCCGTCCATCGGCCTGCACCAGCGCGATAACGAACGCCTGCTCGGCACCCTCACCCGCCTGCGCGACCTCGGCAATACCGTGATCGTGGTCGAACACGACGAGGACGCGATCCGTCTCGCCGACCATGTCGTCGACATCGGCCCCGGCGCCGGTGTGCACGGCGGCGAAGTCGTCGCCCAGGGCACGTTCGACGATCTGCTGAAGGCGCCGCGTTCGCTCACCGGCCAGTATCTCAGCGGCAAGCGGCGCATCGAGATTCCCGTGCATCGCCACAAACCCAATCCGAAGATGAAGCTCACGCTTCGCGGCGCGTCGGGCAACAATCTGAAGAACGTCGACCTGACCCTGCATGCGGGCCTGTTCACCGCGGTGACCGGCGTGTCCGGCTCGGGCAAATCCACGTTGATCAACGACACCCTTTATGCGCTGGCCGCCAACGAGATCAACGGCGCATCGCACAAGCCGGCGCCGTACAAGGACGTGAAGGGGCTGGATCTGTTCGACAAGGTCGTCGACATCGACCAGTCGCCTATCGGGCGCACGCCGCGCAGCAATCCGGCGACCTACACCGGCCTGTTCACGCCGCTGCGCGAGCTGTACGCGCAGGTGCCGGAATCGCGCGCGCGCGGCTATTCGCCGGGCCGCTTCAGCTTCAACGTGCGCGGTGGTCGCTGCGAGGCTTGCCAGGGCGACGGCCTGATCAAGGTCGAGATGCACTTCCTGCCCGACGTGTATGTGCCTTGCGATGTCTGCCACGGCAAACGCTACAACCGCGAAACGCTGGAAATTCTGTACAAGGGTTACAGCGTCCACGACGTGCTGGACATGACCGTCGAGGACGCGCTGAAACTGTTCGAGCCGGTGCCGAGCATCGCGCGCAAGCTCGAAACGCTGATCGATGTCGGCCTCAGCTACATTCGCCTCGGCCAACCGGCGACCACGCTGTCCGGCGGCGAGGCGCAGCGCGTGAAGCTGTCGAAGGAACTGTCCAGGCGCGACACCGGGCGCACGCTCTACATCCTCGACGAACCGACCACCGGCCTGCATTTCCACGACATCGACCTGCTCTTGAAAGTGATCCACCGGTTGCGCGACCAGGGCAACACGGTCGTCATCATCGAGCACAACCTGGACGTCATCAAGACCGCCGACTGGCTGATCGATCTGGGGCCGGAAGGCGGCGCGGGTGGCGGTCACATCATCGCCACCGGTACGCCGGAAGAGGTAGCGAAGAATCCGGCCAGTTTTACCGGGCAGTACCTGGCGCCGCTGGTGAAGGTCAAGAAGTCGGCTTGAAGCTGCTTAGGGTATCGGCCGGCCGGTCGGGTCGGGTCGGGTCGAATATCAGCGCAAGCCGAGCCACAGCCCGACCGGCACGAACCCAATGGCGGCCAGGTTACCGAGCAAGACGATCGCCGC
>JAYUUH010000629.1:0-2411 GCA_043754745.1 Lysobacter sp. | reverse complement strand
GAACAGAACCGCCTCGCGATGCTGCTGGCGGTGCTGCACCGCCACGGCGGTATCGTGGTCGGCGATCAGGACGTGTTCGTGAACGTGGTCGGCGGCATCCGCGTGCAGGAAACCGCCGCCGATCTGCCGGTGCTGCTGGCGGTGCTGTCGTCGCTGCGCGACCGGCCGTTGGCCGAGAAGACCATCGCGTTCGGCGAGGTCGGGCTGTCCGGCGAAATCCGTCCGGTGCCCAACGGCGAGGAGCGTCTGAAGGAAGCCGCGACCCACGGTTTCAAGCGCGCCATCGTGCCCAAGGCCAACGCGCCCAAGGCCGGTACCTACAAAGGCATGGAGGTGGTCGCGGTCGAGCGACTCGCCGATGCGCTGGAAGCCGCCGCCGAATGATCCTGTTCGTGAAGTAAGAAACCCACCCATTTCTTCCGCGGAGCATCGTCGATGAAAGGCCTGTTCGCTGCTGTCCGTTCGTTCTTCGGTGGGCGTTCCGTCCAGCCCGGCATGACCCCCGCCGAATTCACCGAGGAAGTCGCGCGCCGTGTCCGCGCAGCGGCCCCCGAGGCCGACGTCCGGATTGCGGGCGAGCTGGAATTCGGCATCAACGCCACGGCCGACGGCGGCAACCGCGCGTTTCTCGACAACGCCTACCAGATGTATCTCGGCGCATCCGAGCGCGACCGCGACGACCTGATCGATCGTTTCGTGCGTTCGTTCGCGGAGGCGACCAAAGGCCTTGAGCGCAGCCGCGACGCGATCATCCCGATCGTCAAGGATCGCGGCTGGCTGGAGGAGATCCGCGAATCGATGCGGCGGATGGGCAACGACAAGGTGCAGGACAACCTGTACGAAGACCTCAACGACGATCTGGTGGTGGTCTACGCCATCGATACGCCCAGCAATATCGCATACCTCGATCCGGACGAACTCGAAGGCTTGGGCGTGCAGCACGACGAGCTGCGCGCGCTCGCGGTACGCAACCTGCGCGGCTTGCTGCCCGGGATCGAGGTGCATCGCGGCGAGTTGGTGAACATGGTCACCGCCGATGGCAATTACGAAGCTTCGCTGCTGCTGTTCGCCGATCTGTGGGAGCGCGAGCGCGACAGACTGCGCGGCGAACCGGTCGCGGCCGTACCCGCCCGCGACCTGCTGCTCTTCGTCGATTCCGCCAATGCCGATGCCATCGCCCAACTGAGGCAACTGGCCGCGAAGATGCGTGCCGAAGCGAGCTACGCGCTGAGCGACCGGCTGTTCGTCCTGCGTGAGGGCCAGTGGCAGCCGTTCTCATGAGTCTCACGGGGTTTGTAGGAGGGCCTTCAGGCCGATCACCGTGGCGTGGACCTCGAATGGATCGCCACGAATCATTTCCACCGGCCGCGCCCGCGGCACGGATGCCGTCGCATTCCGGCGCCTGCCTTGGCCGGCTTGAAGGTCCTCCCGTGGGAGAGGCGAACGTTTCCGGGCCGAATCGATAAAATCGCCGCATGCACGAGATTCCACCGCTCGACGATGAGATGCCGCCCGACGACGACATCTCCCCTGCGCCTGCCGCACCGGGCAAACGCCGTCGCCCGGAGCTGACCCCGGCCCAGCGTGCGCTGGGGTTGCTGGTGCGCCGCGAGCATTCGCGCAAGGAGTTGACCCGCAAGCTGACCGCCCGCGGAGTGGATGCCGAAGACGCCCAGGCCGCGGTCGAGCGGATGACCGCCGAAGGCTGGCAGGACGACGCCCGTTTTGCCGAACTGCTGGTCCGCAGCCGCGCGAACAATGGCTACGGCCCGCTGCGAATTCGCGCCGAGCTGGGCATGCACGGCCTGGACCGCGACACCGTCGTCGCCGCGATGGACGCCTACGACAGCGACTGGACCGAAAACGCCCGCGATCTGGCCCGGCGCCGGTTTCCCGGACGGCTGGACGACCGCGCGATCCAGCGCAAGGCCGCCGATTTCCTGCTCCGCCGCGGCTTCAGCGGCGATCAGGTCCGTGCGGCGGTGCGGCTCGACGACGACGATTGAGACTGTCCGTCGCTGCTCCGGTGATCTCAGCGACGGTCATCCCGGGCGCAACGAGAGACCTCCTTTGGGTTGTTCATGTTCCGCGCGTCCGGAAACAGGCCTTTCGTTACGCTCGGCATGACAGTAAGTGTCGTTTTCGCGGGCCGCAGCCCGGTCCCGGCTGCCCTCCGCCTGTTAATCTAGCCAGTCTTGGGTTGTTCGCTCGATCCCGCGCCGGCACAGTGCCGAGCCTGCGGCGCGCGAACTGCGCCCGTCACACTGTCGACGCCATGAAAACCACAGCAGACATCGCTACTTCCAAGTTCAGCACGTCCAGAGTCCGTCAGGATTTCCTCGAATTCTTCCGCTCGAAGGGCCACACCGTGGTGCCGTCGAGCCCGCTGGTGCCGGGCAACGACCCGACGC
>JAYUUH010000628.1:0-7100 GCA_043754745.1 Lysobacter sp. | reverse complement strand
CCGGTTTCGCCACGTCCGCCTGCCGCTGCCTGAGCAGCCCCACCCCCAGCCTGCTGCTGCGCGCTCTGCAGGAGCAGGGCATTGAGCGCGGGATCGTCGATCTGACCGCTGCCGGCGCCGCCCTGACTGTTATCGACCATGCCCATACGACGCTGAGCCAAGGTTGGGCCCTGCGGTTCCTGCGGACCGCCGTCGCGGTAATCGTCGCGCTGCTGCGATTGGCGGTTGTCGCCACCACCGCGCGTCGGCTCTTCCGGGGGCAACGGCGGCAGTTCCTGCACCGGAACCGGCTGCGGCTCCTGCTGCAGCTCCGCGAAATCCGGTCCGCCGGGCTGGCCGGCACCCTTCGGCAGGTCGGGAATGACGACCTTCTCTTCTTTCGGCTTCTTGACCTCGTCTTCCTTGTTGGATGACGCGTTCTTGATGACGATGAAAGTCATCAGGACCAGCACGGCCACGATGCCGGCAAGGAACATCAGCGCCTTGCGATTCATGCGCTGCGAGTCCGACGACTTCAGCTGCGGCGCACCGGCATCCAGGTCGGGCTGCTGCGACGGCTGCTGCTGCGCGGCGTAATAGGGATTGTTCCCTTGGCCCTGGTTGTCGTCATAGGGATAGTCGCCGGACTGCCCCGGCGGATTCGGCGGTAGATTCTGGTTCACTTTTGCTTGTTCCTACGCAGACCGACGACGTTCTTCCCGTGACGGAGTACCAGGAAGGGATATGTACCATGAACAACGAGGGTGTTCTCCTCGACGGTGGTATTGACCAGGAAATCTTCTCCGCCTTCGCGTTGACGACCATACACGGATGGGAAGTCGCCGGACGGGAAACGATTGAGGTTGTTGAGTCGGATGTACGTGAACTGCCCGTCGTCGTAAGTGTTGACCGGGATCAGCCACTTGTTCTTCGTGCGGGTCGAGTACGAGTAATCGAAATAATAGGACCGGGTCTTGTCGAGCTCGGTATCGAGTTCGCTGTTCCTCGGCTTCGGCGCGCCCTTCGCATCGGCGGCGGTCGACGGCGAAAACACCGAGTTGTTCGGATAGGTGAACGTGATCTTGTAATGCACGCCTGCCCGCTTGGCCTGCTCCAGCGCCGTCCAGTCGGTGGCGACCACTTTCAGCTCGAAAAGATACGAATGCGTCGCCGTGCGCACCATCATGTTGGTGTCCACGTCGACGTTCTTCGGCTTGAGATAGAAGACGTTGTCGCGGCGATTGAGTTCCCAGCCGGAATTGAAACCCGTGCTGTAGTCGAGGATATCCTCGCTGGGGCTCAGCTCGATCTGGGTGGTGATACCCAAGCCGGTGCGGACTTCATAGATCCTGTCGGGCTCGTATTCGTACTCGACGATGACCTGCGCGAATGCGGGCATCGCCAGCGTCATCGACGCCAGGACGCACAGCAGGACTGCATAGCAAGAGCGATGCAAGCGGCTCATCTGTTGCCTACTCCATTGACTTGATTGGGGGCCGCCTGGGCGGGAGCCTGTGGCTGACCAGCCGGCACCGTGCCGGCGGGGACTGCTTGTTGTGGATTCGGCGCCTGACCTGCGGCTGGTGCCTGGCCCGCCGGCGCACCGAAATCGGGAGCGGCCGGATAAGGCTGGCCCGGGGTGATCGGTTGACCGGGCACGACCGGCTGGCCCTGCACCGGCTGGCCTGGAATGGCCTGACCGGGATACGGCTGCGCGCCTGGCTGTGCGGGATAACCCGCGGGCGGCTGTGGCTGTGGCTGTGGCTGTGGCTGTACCGGAATTTCAACCGGCGGAGATGCCGCGTAGTCGTTGTCGACCGCATATTCCGTGACCTGGAATCCGAGCGGATTGTTGTAGCGCTCCTTATCGCCCATCGCGAGATTTGCTTTGTAGGTGAATTCGAGTCGGGCGATCTTGCTGTCGATCGGCGTCGTCCCACCGGTCTTCTTGTCGTACAGCACGCGCTGGAAACGGACGGTAGCGCTGTTGCGCGCGCCTTCACCCTTGCCGAGAAGGGGCTGCAGACTGAGGATCTTCACCCGCACCGCCCGCTCCTTGCCGTACTGCTTGTACGGGCTCTCGGGGTTGTTGGGCGCATGGATGGCCCCGTAGCCGGCCCGCACGTTGGGATCCGACATGACGTTGACCAGATCCCAGTCGCGGAGATTCATCTGCGCCACATCGAACGACTCGCGAGCGATGATGTACTGGGCGATGTTGCTGCGAGCCAGCGCTTCACTCTGGGTGATGCTGTTCTTGCTGTTGAAATCGCCTTTCAACGTTGCAACGGTCGCCTGGCCGGTGAAGGCATCGGCCATGATCAAGAATGGCACTTCCTTCTTCAACGGAAGGATGTAGACGAAACCGCCGAGCATGACCAGAACCATGAAAATGCATGCCCAGGCGATCATCCACGCGCGCTTCTCGCTGCGCCGTGCGATGTCCGCGATGCTCACCTCGAAGTTGATGCCTTTCGCGGAAGCGTTGTCGATTTGTGGAGAATCTTTCTTCTTGCCTAACATGCTGGAGCCTGTATTCCGGAAGTTGGGGAAGGAGCGAGACCTGACGCGCATGGCCCGGATCCTGACTCCGGCATCGATGCCGGAAGCTCAGGAGCCGGAACCATCAGCGACCGGAACCCCCGCCGGCATCGCCGGAGGAAATACGCACCACAATTTCATTGCCGCTCACACCGATGGAGACCTGTTGCGTGGAGTAGGCCGCATTCAGCTGAGACAGCGCTTCCTGCAGGCTCGGCGTGCGGATCTCGGCCACTGCGGTATGCAGGGTGTAATCCATTGGATGACGATAGGTCAGGACCATGTTGGAGTCGCCCGCCCAACGTTCGAGCATGTTCTTGAGCGTACGGTCCATCGGCGAAGCGTAGAACAGATAGGCATCCTGCAGAGGCAGCGCCTGGGTCTCTTCCGCGAATTGGTTGACGGTTTTCCAGCGGCCGCCGAAATCAGGGGCGGGACGCGTGGCACAACTGGACAGCACCATCGCGAGCGCGGCGCCGAGCAGGAACTTGGACAGAATCGAGATTGGATATTTCACACGCCACCCGGAGAAAGATCGGAGAAATTGAGTGAAACGGACGTCGCCCCGCGGCTTGTGCCGGCCGGAGCGAACGCATGCTGTAAATGGATGCAGATGGATACCTGCCCGAAGCCGCCAAGCGCCGCCGGAAAAGTCTGCCCGCAAAAAGAGGACCGATTACGGTCTGGCCGAATTCGGCCGATGGAAATGCTTGTTGTCACGACAGATCAGGTCCCCCCCCCCTCGCACCGATCGTCGTCGTCAGCCATTCGTAGATGAGTCGAACCGCTGCGACGTCCTTTAGTTGAACCCAGTGAGTTTCCCCGACACCCGCGATGACCTTCTGAAGATTCGCGGAGCCTGCGGCCTGGGACAGATCCCGGAGCCGCGTTGGGTGAACATAGCCTGATCACCTGCGGCTGGTCAAGAAAAGCGAAACGAATCTTGCAGAGCCGTGCCGGGAATCCGCTCCAGCGGGTCTATTCATGTGAAAACGCGACGTGGAACGCAGATTGCAACTGTCATCATTCGACGGATCATATTTTCCGGCGCGCACGAAATGCCCTCAGTCGAGCGGGCGGAGCCGCCCTTCATGCAACTCCAGAACCCGACCGAGCCGCCGCGCCAAGCCGCGGTCGTGGGTGACCACGACCAGACTGGTCCGGTGTTCCCGATTCAGCTCGAGCATCAACTCGAACACGGTCATCGCGGTCTTTTCGTCGAGGTTTCCGGTGGGTTCGTCGCCCAGCACGCAGGCAGGGCGGTTGACCAGCGCGCGCGCGACGGCGGCGCGCTGGCGTTCGCCACCGGACAGTTCACCCGGCTTGTGTTCGAGCCGATGCCCGAGCCCGACCGACTCCAGCAGGGTCTTCGCACGGGTCGTGGCCTCCGCTACCGACGCGCCGTACAGCAGCACCGGCAGCATCACGTTCTCCAGTGCGGTGAACTCCGGCAACAGGTGATGGAACTGGTAGACGAAGCCGAGGGCGCGGTTGCGCAGACGCCCGCGTTCAGCGTCGGAAAGCGCGCTCATCTTGTGGCCGGCGACATAGACCTCGCCGTCCGTCGGCATGTCCAGACCACCCAACAGGTGCAACAGCGTGCTCTTGCCGGCGCCGGAAGCGCCGACGATGGCGACGGTCTCGCCGGCCTGTACCTGCAGATGCAGGCCGGCGAACACCGGCGTGCAGAGCTTGCCTTCGGCGTAGGTCATCGCCAGACCTTCGGCGCGCAGCACGACCTCGTCGGCCTTGCCCTGCCCGGCAGCGCCCTTCCCGATCTCGCGTGGATCACTCATAGCGCAGGGCCTCCGCCGGTGCGGTCCGCGCCGCCCGCCATGCCGGGTACAACGTCGCCATGAACGCCATAGCGAGCGCGACGAGCGCGATTACCGTCACATCGAAGGCCCTCAGCTCAGTCGGCAGGCCGGTGATGTAGTAAACGTCGGCCGGCATCAACACCACCCCGAAGACGCGCTCGATCAGTTTCAGGATCCGCTCGAGATTCAGGGTCAGCAGGATGCCGCTGGCCACGCCGGTCAGCGTGCCGATGATGCCGATCAGCGAACCCTGGACCATGAACACCTGCATCACCCCGCGTGGGGTCAGGCCGAGCGTGCGCAGAATCGCGATGTCGGCCTGTTTGTCGGTGACCAGCATCACCTGCGAATTCACCAGCGTGAACGCGCCCATCAGGATGATCAGCGACAGCAGGATCGCGATCATGGTTTTTTCGAGTTTCAGCGCGCGGAACATGTTGGCGTTGTCGCCGGTCCAGTCGCTGACCCGGAAATTTTCGCGCATGCGCTCCGCGAGGCGGCGGCCGAGATCGTGCGAGACCTGCCAGGCCAGATCCATATCGTGCAGCTTCAGGCGCACGCCGGTCACCCCCTCGCCCATCCGCATCAGCCGTTGCGCATCCTGGATGTGGATCACCGCGAGGTTGCGATCGAACTCCTGATGACCGACTTCGAACAGGCCGGTCACCGTGAACCGCTTCATCTGCGGCACCGCCCCGAGCGGCGTGCTCTGGAATTGCGGGGTATAGACGATGACCGTATCGCCGACGGCGACGCCCAGCCACAGCGCGAGTTCGCGACCCAGCACGATATTGAACTTGCCCGGCGCCAGGGATTTCAGCGAAGCGCCATCGACCATCTTCTCGGCCAGCACCGACACCTCGCCCTCGCGCACGGGGTCGACGCCGCGCAACAGCGCGCCCTCCTCGCGCGGCCCCTGCAGCATGACCGGACGTTCGACGTAAGGCGCGGCGCCGGCAACACGCGGATCCTTGCGCGCCTCGTCGATGGCATGCGCCCAATTCTGCAGCGGCTCGCCGTCTGCGCTGACCGTGGCATGGGCCGCCATCTGCAGCATGCGGTCGCGGATCTCGCGCTGGAACCCGCTCATCACGGCCAGGGTGGTGATCAGCGCCGCCACGCCCAAAGCGATGCCCAGCATCGACGCCAGCGAGATGAAGGAAATGAAACCGTTGCGGCGCTTGGCGCGGAGATAGCGCAGGCCGATGGCGACGGGGATGGGTTTGAACATGACGGCCCAGGCAACGAATGCGGCTATGGTGACATCGAGTCGGTGCTGCGCACAGCACTGGATGCGGGTATGGCAAGCCGCAGTTCACGACGCAGGGCCGGACTGAGCGTGTCAGGCCACAGGCTGCGGCGATGGAGGAGACCGGCGGTGTCGCGCCAGGACACGAATCCCAGGGCGCCGCGCCAATCGATGCGGAACCCTTCGACCGCCTGGCCATCGACCGTCGCCCCACCCGACCCATCGATCACCACCTGATGCGTGTCGCCACGCAGCTCGCGCACCGCGAGCCCGAGCGCGAAACACGCCGCCAGCGCAGCCACCGTCCCGCCGACCCAGATCGGCAGATCCGAGGCCAGCGCCGCGCAAGGCGCAAGCACGGCCAGCGCCGACATCATGCCGGCCAGCGCACGCGAAGGACGCAGTTCAAACCGGCAGGGTGCGGATGTGTGCGACGAGCGCATGGAGTTCAGCATCTTCGGACGTGTCGTAGCCGAGGAACCAGCGCCAGAGGCGGTCGTCTTCGCAGGCAAGCAGGCGCTCGAACACCGCACGCTGTTCCGCCGAAGCGGCGGCCCAACTGCGGTCCAGATAGCGTCCGAACAGTTGATCGAGCTCCCGCATCCCCCGCCGACAGCGCCAGCGCAACCGCTGCAGTTCGACCGCTTCGGGGCCCGATCCGGTCATCCCGCAATCAATCCATAGCCCAACACCGCCCACAGCACCAGCAGCACGAGCATGCTCAGCGCGAACGCGCGGAAACGATGCATGACCTTGTTGTAGGTGCAGTGGATCGCACTGTGCAGGACGCGCGCTGCGACGTAGGTCCAGGCGAGCCCCAGGACCAGCGGAGTGACCTGTGCGCTCAGTGCCGCGACCACCAGGGCCAGATAGAACAGCACCGGCGTCTCGAACAGATTGCGGAAATTGTCGGCGGGCGCGACATCGGTATACAGCGCCGAAGCCTGGGTCGAAGTCGCGACCTTCTGCGGATGGATGCGGTCCCGCTTCATCTGCGCGACCCGGCGGCCGAACATTACGCCGAGCACCACAAAAGTGAGCGCCACCATGGCCAGCGCGGGCAGGAAGATCGTTGTGTTGGTCATTGTCTTTCCGTTGCATCCGCATTCGACCGGCACGCCGGATTCATGCGATCGATGAGAAGAGGACCATCAATCGATGGTTTTGAATTTTACTGGATGACCGGCTCCGGCGAAGGTCGAAAGTGCTGGTCATGCTATTTCCATGCATCCAGTTTCTATGCATCCACTGCTGCCTTGTCGAGGTCGACATTCCGTTACGCGGCGCGCAGGCCTCAGACCTGTCGCGCCAGCATGAGCTTCTTGATCTCGCCGATCGCCTGCGCCGGATTGAGGCCTTTCGGGCATGTGCGCGCGCAATTCATGATGGTGTGGCAGCGATACAGCTTGAAAGGATCCTCCAGATCGTCGAGGCGCGCGCCGGTGTCCTCGTCGCGACTGTCTACGATCCAGCGATAGGCCTGCAGCAATACCGCCGGGCCGAGATAGCGGTCG
>JAYUUH010000627.1:0-7100 GCA_043754745.1 Lysobacter sp. | reverse complement strand
CATCGGTGCTGCCGTCGGCGCTGTCGGCGGCGCTCAAGGGTCTGGCGCACGAGCTGCGGAATCCATTGGCCGGGCTGAAGGGCGCCGCGCAACTGCTGGCGCGCCGCGTCGAGAGCGAGGAGTCGCGCGAACTCACCGGATTGATCGAATCCGAAGTCGCGCGGCTGACCGAACTCATTGACCGGCTGCTGTCGCCGCAGCCAGCGCGCGCGCACGAGCCGCTGAATATCCACGTCGTGCTGGAGCGCGTGCTGCGGCTGGCCGAAAGCGACGCCGGCTGGGCAGTGAAACTGATCCGCGACTACGACCCATCGCTGCCGGAATTGCCCGGCGACGCCGATCGCTTGACGCAGGCGCTGTGGAACCTGGTGCGCAATGCGATCGAGGCCGGCGCGGCCAACGTGAGCCTGCGCACCCGCTTCGAACATGGCGTTCGCATCGGCGACGTGGCGCATGCGCGCGCACTGCGGCTGGAGATCGCCGACGACGGCCGCGGCGTGCCCGAGGCGCTGGCGGAGCAGGTGTTCCTGCCGTTGGTCAGCGGTCGCGCCGAGGGCACCGGCCTGGGCCTGGCGCTGGCGCAGCAGGTCGCGCGCGAACATCGCGGCTCGCTGAGCTACCGGTCGCGGCCCGGCCACACCGTGTTCACCGTGGTGCTGCCGTTCGCGCCGCTGCATCCGCATGAGGATGCGGAATCCATGAAGGAACATATCGATGATGCATGACGTCGCAACTCATGACGCCGCTGCGGTCTGGGTGGTCGACGACGACCGCTCGGTGCGTTTCGTCCTCGCCACCGCGCTGCGCGAAGCGGGTTACGAAGTTACCGCCTTCGATTCGGCGCGCGGCGTGCTTGACGCCATCGCCGGCCGCGCGCCGCCGGAACTGCTGTTCACCGACGTGCGCATGCCCGGCGACGACGGGCTGGCGCTGCTGGACGCGATCAAGGCGAAGCACCCGCAACTGCCTGTGATCGTGATGAGCGCCTACACCGACATCGCCAGTACCGCCGGTGCGTTCCGCGGCGGTGCGCACGAATTCCTGTCCAAGCCGTTCGATCTCGATGCCGCGGTCGCGCTCGCGGCGCAGGCGCTGGCGCCGGGTCGCGCGCGCCGCGCCGATGCCGTCGCCGTCGAACAGGTGCCTTCGATCGACGCGCTGGTCGGCGATGCATTGGTCGGCGACACGCCGGCGATGCAGGCGCTGTTCCGCGCCATCGGCCGCCTGGCGCAGGCCCCCCTGGGCGTGCTGGTCACCGGCGAAACCGGCACCGGGAAGGAGCTGGTGGCGCGCGCGCTGCACCGCGAATCGCCGCGCGCGCGCAAACCGTTCGTCGCGCTGAACACCGCGGCGATTCCGTCGGAACTGCTGGAAAGCGAGCTGTTCGGCCACGAGGCCGGCGCGTTCACGGGTGCTGCGCGTCGCCACGTCGGCCGCTTTGAGCAGGCCGACGGCGGGACATTGTTCCTCGACGAAATCGGCGACATGCCGCTGCCGCTGCAGACGCGGCTGCTGCGGGTGCTGGCCGAGAACGAATTCTTCCGCGTCGGCGGCCGCGAACTGATCCGCGTCGATGTGCGGGTGATCGCCGCGACCCATCAGAATCTCAACGCGCTGGCGGCCGAGGGCCGCTTCCGCGCCGATCTGCTGCATCGCCTCGACGTGGTGCGGCTGCAGTTGCCGCCGCTGCGCGCGCGTCGCGACGACATCCCGCGGCTGGCCGAACGCTTCCTGCGCGCGGCGGCGCTGAAATTCGACGCGCCGGCCAAACGCTTCGCGCCCGCCGCGCTGCAGCGGATGCTCGCCCACGACTGGCCGGGCAACGTGCGCGAACTCGAAAACCTGTGCTGGCGGCTGGCCGCGCTCGCGCCGGGCGATGTAATCGCCGCGGCGGATCTTGACGATGTATTCGTCGACGATGCGTTCGCTGCGAATGTCGATCCGGTCGCGAAGATCTCGTCGACGTCGGCGACATCGGACTGGGAAGCCGCGCTCGGCGCGTGGGCGCGCGCGCGCCTGGACGCGGGCAGCGTCGATCTCAACACCGAAGCCCGCGCGATGTTCGACAAGGCGCTGTTCGATGCCGCGCTGGCGCATACCGGCGGCCACCGCTCGGATGCCGCGGCGAAGCTGGGCCTGGGCCGCAATACCCTCACCCGCAAGCTGGGATCGGGACGCAAGCCGCGCAAGCCGGTGTGAATGGGTGTTCGAGTGCTCGGCACGCTTGCGATGCCAACCACGAAAACGCAGTTCATCCTCGTAGAGCGGCCTTCAGGCCGCTGGAGCTTCACTGGGTTATTGGGACAGCGGCCTGAAGGCCGCTCTACGAATTTGATTTGATCGGCAGACAGGCGCTGAACGATCGTTCTGAATGCATGATCCGGACGAAGCGTTTCCTGCAGGTGGCAATCCGCTCATCCGGCGGCGTTTATGATCGACTCCCCCGCATCGCAGGAATTGCCCGCATGACGCCGACCCGCATTTTCGTGGTCTCGATCCTCGCCGCCTCGCTCGCTGCGTGTACCAGCGCGCCGCCGCCGAAACCCGCCGCGCCCGCGCAGCCGCAGCACCGCGTGCAGCGTGCGCAGGCCAATCTCGCGCCGGCCTCGGCCAGCCTGGTCAGCGGCAAGCTGGCGATCACCGCCATCGACGGCGGGGTGCGCATCGAAGGCGAACTCGGCGGTTTGGGCCGCGGAGGCACGCACGCCATCCACGTCCATGAACGCGGCGACTGCAGCGCCGCCGACGGCAGCAGTGCCGGTGGCCACCTCAACCCCTCGGCATCGGCGCATGGCCGCGCCGGTACGCCGGTGCATCACCTCGGCGACATGGACAATCTCAGCGCGAATGCCCGTGGCGTGGCGCGCGTCGATCTGCGGTTGTCGGGCGTGACCCTCGGCAGCGGCGCATCGAACGACATCCTCGGCCGCGCGCTGGTGGTCCACGCCGGCCCGGACGACTACAGCAGCCAGCCGGCCGGCAATTCCGGCGCGCGCGTGGGCTGCGGGGTGATCCAGATCGCGATGTGAGCCAGCGATGTGAAGCCGGTGATGTGAGGCCGTCTCAGCCCAGCAGCGCGCGCGGATCCTGATCCACGGCGCAGGGCACTGTATGCACATCGAGTCCGTGGACCTTGAGTACCGCGGCCAACTGTCGCTGTCGCGCCCGGAAGTGGGCGAAGCCGCGGTCGATGCGGGCCGGGTCCGGCTCGCCCGCGGCATAGCGGCGCTGCCAGGCATCGCGGTCGAAACCGGCCATGCGCACGGCGCCGTCGACATAGCGCAGCAGCGGCTCCGGGGGCGCGTCCAGCCAAGCATCCTGTGCGGGCGCCAATAACGCGGTTTCCAGCAGCGGCCACAGCGCGTCCAGGCCGACGTGGCGATACTGCAGCGCCATCATCGCCGCCAAGTCGTAGACGGTGAGGTAGCGGGCGTGTTCGATCTTCGCGTCGAAGGCTTCCTGGGCGATCAGCGCGGTGTCGGCCTTGGCCATGCCGCGCTCGAGCAATGCATGTTCAAACTCCGTGGCCACGGCGGCGGCGCGCTCGGCGCTGCCCACCAGCAGGAACGGCAACACCCGCAGCGCCCCGCCGTGCAGTTCCGGCTCGGCGCGCAGCGGCTGCGGCACGACGCCGCGATCGTCGGCGCCGAACGCGATGATCCGCGCGGTCTCCGCTTGCGGCCCGTCCACCCGCGGCGCGCGGGCATGCAGTTCTTCGAGGCGCCGGTGCAGCGGCCAGCCCGGGCGCAAAACTTCCGCGGGGTCGTAGTGCGCGCCGGCGAACACCAGATCCAGGCCGGCCGCGTCGGCCGCGAACGTGGCCAAGTCGCGTCCTGCCAGGCCCGCCAACGTGCCGGCATCGGCCTGCCCCAATGCCGCGCGGCCGGGTTGGCTGCCCGGCACCAGCTCCAGCGCCAGCGCGCCGCGCACGACCATGGTCGCGGCATTTCTCTGCGGATCGTGCGGATTTGCGCTCATCGTCTCTTTGGCCGGGCCATGTTGCGGCGTTACACTCGCACATTATCTCTATGTCCGCCGCGCGCCTGCGCCCGCGGACCACTCCCCACGAGGTGTCTGATGCTGCATGGTCGTCCCGTCGCCGTCCTCGGCGGCGCCCGCATTCCCTTCTGCCGCCAGAACACGGCCTACACCGATGTCGGCAACCTCGGAATGTCGGTCCGGACCCTCGGCGCGGTGGTCGAGAAATTCGGTCTGCACGGCAAGCAGCTGGGCGAAGTGGCGATGGGCGCGGTGCTCAAGCACAGCAGCGACTGGAACATCGGCCGCGAAGCCACGCTGTCCTCGGGCCTGTCGCCGCTCACGCCCGGCATCACCCTGCAGCGCGCCTGCGGCACGTCTCTGGACACCATCATCGCCGTCGCCAACAAGATCGCCGCCGGCCAGATCGAGGTCGGCATCGGCGGCGGTTCGGACACCACTTCCGATGTACCGATCGTCTACGGCCAGACATTCCGCCGCCGGCTGCTGTCGGTGGCCGCGGCCAGGACCACGATGGACAAGCTGGCGCGCTTCACCAACGGCTTCTCGTTCAAGGAGCTGAAGCCGGAGCTGCCGGGCGTGGGCGAGCCGCGCACCGGCAAGTCGATGGGCGAGCACTGCGAGGACATGGCCAAGGAGTGGAAGATCGACCGCGAGTCGCAGGACACGTGGGCGGTGTCGTCGCACCACAAACTCGCCGCCGCCTACGAACGCGGCTTCTTCGACGATCTGGTGGTGGGTTTCCGCGGCGTTTCGCGCGACAACATCCTGCGTCCGGATTCGTCGCTGGAAAAACTCGCGTCGCTGAAACCGGCGTTCGACAAGACGTCCGGCCGCGGCACGTTGACCGCCGGCAATTCCACGCCGCTGACCGACGGTGCCTCGGCCTGTCTGATCGCGTCCGATGAATGGGCCGCGCAGCACGGACACGAGGTGCTGTGCCACATCCGCGACGCGCACGTGGCGGCGGTCGATTTCGTCCACGGCGAAGGCCTGCTGATGGCGCCCGCCGTCGCGGTCGCCGAAATGCTCAAGCGCAACAACCTCACACTGCAGGATTTCGACATCTACGAAATCCACGAAGCCTTCGCCGCGCAGGTGCTGTGCACGCTGCACGCCTGGGAAAGCGCCGACTATTGCAAGAACCGGCTCGGCCTGGATGCGCCGCTGGGCAGCATCGACCCGGCGAAGATTAACCCGGTCGGTTCGTCGCTGGCTGCGGGCCATCCGTTCGCCGCCACCGGCGCGCGCGTCGTGGCCACCGCCGCCAAGCAGCTGAAGGAACGCGGCGGCGGGCGCTGCCTGATCTCGATCTGCACCGCCGGCGGCATGGGCGTGGTCGCGATCCTCGAGCGCTGATTCCGCCGCACGCGCATGCGGGACACGGATAACCCGTATCGTTCCCCTGATGCGCGGATCGCCGACACGGTTCCCGCGGCCGGCGCGGATGAGGAGACCTGCTGGCGCCACGGACGCACGCTCGTCGTGCTGCGCGAGCGACCACTGCCGCGGCGCTGCGTGAGATGCAATGCCGATGCCCACGACGGCATGCGGGTGCGCACGTTCTCGTGGGTATCGCACTGGAGTTATTCGCCCTTGCTGGCGCTGCTGCTCGTTCCATTCCTGGCTGATGTCGTCCCGTCGCCATGGCTCGTGGCCGTCGTGCCCTTGGCGTTCATCGTTTCATTGATGGCGAACCTGTCCTGCGCAGAAAAACCACCCATGCGGTGGGATTGTGCGCGCACCACCGGCGGTTGCGCGGCCGGGTGGCATGGATCGCCATCGCTCTTTTCGTCGCCGGACTCCTGGTTCCGGTCCTGACCGGGATGCTGGCGCCGTCGTTCGTCCTGATCGGGCTTTCAATCGTGACCGGATACGGCATGCCGTTGCTCTCCGCGAAGCGGATCGATGCACGCCATGCGCACTACAGCGATTGCGGCGAGGCGTTTCTGCTCAGCCTGCCCGAATGGTCGGATGATCTTTCATAGGAGGGCCTTCAGGCCCGATCTTCACGCCGCACAAACACGATCGAAAACCTGCTCGGGGCTGAAGCCCCTCCTACGCAGGCACAGCCATCGATTCAAACCTATTTGTACCGGATCGATCGCCGACGGTGCGCGATGCGGTGACGCCGGTTACACCAAGTCGTGACCGCTTTCGGCTAACCCCGCGATCCGATCCGGTACGTTCTGATCACGCGCACTGCCGATCGCGCGTCTCCATCCTGCCGCGGCCGGCGCCAATCACTGATCGATCACCGGGGAATCACCATGCGTTCCATCCGTTCGAACCTGTTCGTCTGCGGCCTGACGGCCGTGCTGTCGCTGACCATCGCCGCCTGCGGCCAACGGAACGACGCCGCTGAAAGCGCCGCATCGGAATCGGTGGCGATGGAGCAGAGCGACGACAAGGCCATGGGCGGCGCGATGCCCGCGTCCGCGCCGATGCCGCAGGAAGCGGCCGCCGCCGATGCCGCCGCGGACATGGCCCCCGGCAGCGAAAGCCTGCAACGCGAAGCGCAGGTCGAAACCCGCGCTACCGTCGACGCCGCCCAGGTCAGTTCCAGCGCCGCCACCTTCGACGACGGCCAACGTAAATTCATCCGCACCGCGCAGGCGCAGTTCCGGGTGAAGGATGTCTACACCTCGGCGCTGGCGATCGAGGATGTCGCCGCGCAACAGGGCGGTTTCGTCGTCGACAACGACATCGCCGCGCAGACGCTCAGCGTGCAGCGCCGCCCCGCAGGCGACGGCAAGCTGCTCGAACTCGCCGAATACACGGTGCGCGGCACGCTCACGGTGCGCGTGCCCAGCGACAAGACCCAGGCGTTCCTGCGCGCGATCGCGTCGCAGATGGAATTCCTCGATCAGCGCGGCTTCGACGCCGCCGACGCGCAGTTCCAGATGCTGCGCCAGCAGCTCGCCTACCAGCGCGAGCAGCAGGCGCAGCAGGAGCTCGGGCAGGCGCTGCAGTCGGGCGACCGCCTCGACCGCAAGGCCGAAGTCATCGCCGCGCGCACCGGCTCGAAACTGCAGCGCGACGAAGCCCTGATCCAGCAGAAGGAATTCGAGGACCGGGTCGCCTTCAGCACCATCAATCTC
>JAYUUH010000626.1:0-2418 GCA_043754745.1 Lysobacter sp. | reverse complement strand
GCTCATGCGCCGAACAACGTGGCGATCTTCGCCTTCACCTCGGGCTGGGCGAAAGTCACCGCATGCATTGCGACCTCCTGCGCGATCGTGGCGGGCAGCGCCTGTCGCAGCGGCGCGCTCAGATGGTCCTTGAGCGCGACCAGCGAGACGCGCGGCTTTTCGGCCAGCGTCTGCGCGAGTTCCAGCGCATGCGCCACGACCTGGTCGCGCGGCAGCACCGGGAACGGGATACCGCGCTGCTGCAGCTCTTCGCCGCGGTAGTTGTTCGCCGAGAGCATCATTTCCGTGGCCAGGCTCAAGCCCAGTTTCTGCGGCAGGATGAAGGTCGCGCCCATGCCCGGCGTGAAGCCGTAGCGCATGAAATTGGTGGTGTAGATGTTCTCTCGCCCCAGTACCACCAGATCGGCGAACATACCCAGCACGAATCCGCCGCCGATGCCGTGCCCCTGCATCGCGGAGATCACCGGCACCGGACAGTGCAGCGGCAGGCCGTAGAGCGCGCGGTCGGTGAATGCGCCGCGGCCCTCCGCCAGATTCATCAGCTGTTCCTGGGTGCCGCCGCTCGCGAAATAATTGTCGTAGCCGGTCAACACGACGACCTTGCAGTCCGGCAGACGCTCGACTTCCGCGAACGCGTTCATCAGCCCCTCGGTGAGCGCCTCGGAAAACGTGTTCTTGCTCTCGCGGTCCTGCATTCTGATCTGAACGATCTGCGGAGCCACGAACTGCAGGTCGACGACTTTCCCGGCGCTCACGCCGCGCCCTCCCATGGAAACTGGCCGGTCTTCACGTAGCGCGAGATTCTCTGCAGGTTCTCGACATCGGAGAACACGTCGCGGTTCGCGGCCAGTGCCATCGGCTCGGCCGTGACGATGGACGTTTCGATCGCACTCATATAGCGCTTGTAGCGCGCAACGCTGGTCTTGTTGAGTCTGCGCAGGCGCAGCAGATGCTTGCGCAGGAGGTTGTCGCTGTTGTCCTCGAAGGCGTCCACCAGCCCCCACTCGCGCGCGACCTGCACCGTCACCGGCTGGGTCGACAGGGTCATGACGTTGGCCTTCGCGAAACCGATACGACGCACCAGGAACGGCAGCACGCAGGCCGGCATCAGTCCGAACAGCAGCTCCGAGAGGCTGAACACCGCCGCGGAATCGGCGAGCACGATGTCGCAGGCGGCGACGAAACCGATGCCACCGGCGTTGGCCTTGCCGCGGACATGCGCAATCGACACGTACGGTCCGGTCGCGAGGCGCCGCCAGACGTCGTACAGCGGCTTGGGGTCGTTTTCGGGCATGCCGTGCTGCGGCGCGCCGTCGCCGTCGAAACTCTTCTGCAGTTCGGCGAAATCCGCGCCGAAGCAGAAGACCTCGGGCAGGCCTTCGACCACGACGATCTTCGCGCGCGCGTCGCATGCGTCCAGGGCCGACGCGAACTCGGCGATCAGACGGTCGCTGATCGTATTGTTCGCTTCCGGCCGGTGGATCTGCAGATACGCGATGTCGTCGTCGAAACGCATGCGCAGCGCGGTGAAGTCGGCGCTGTCGATCGAGCGTCCGTCCATCAGCCGACCCACTCGTATTCGCGGTGGAATTCCTTGATTTCCTTCAGGAACATCACCGGCTTGCCCATCGCGCCGCGGGCCCGGGCGATGAAGCCGGCATCGAGCACGACGTTGCGCGTACCGAACTTGACGGCGTTGCTGCCGACCAGCAGGCGGTCGTATTCCTCCATCGTCAGTTCGGTGCGGCGGTCGAGATGCGCCTGGATGCCCATCGCGCGCAGGCGCTCCTGGCCTTCCTTGCGCACCACGCCGCTGAAGAATTCGGAGCAACAGCCGGAGCCGTAGGAGAAGGCGCCGATGCGCTTCGGGGTTTCGAAATCGCCGTGGTCGATGGTGCTGGCGATCGCCAGCGCCATGGTCGCGCCCATGATGTTGGCGACGCGCTGGCAGTGGATCATGCCGGGGGTGACGCGGCGCTGGAAATCCGCTTCGATCTCCTGCGGCTTGGCCTGCACCATCTTGCGCATCATGTTGCGGTGCGCGCCCTTGATCATGCCGCCGAACGGGCAGTGATAGGCGATATAGCTGAAGGTGGCTGCGAAATCCGCGTCCGGCACGCGCTTCTTGTATTCCAGGAAGGCGTTCTCGCAGCAGTCGAGATAGGAGAGCAGCGACAGGTCCGAATCGCCGGCGTCGCCGTCGACGGTGGGCCGGCAGGTATCCATGACTTCATAGCCGTAATAACCATTCGCGCCGACGTCGACCTGGAAGATGTGCGGCTGGTCGCTGATCAGCATCGCGACCGCGCCGGAGCCGCCGCTGGGCTCGGCGAACGACCAGTCGGCGGTCAGCGCGTCGCCGCCCTCCTCGACCATGAAGCGCGAGATGTCGGTGGCGATCACCAGCGCCTTCGCGCC
>JAYUUH010000625.1:0-2419 GCA_043754745.1 Lysobacter sp. | reverse complement strand
GAGCGACACGACGACGACAGTGGCCGAAGGATAAACGGATCGATTCGGAGATTTTTCCGAGCCGCCGTTTTCTCGCGCCGCACAAGCCGGATTGCGCGGATTTGCGCGGACTCGAAAAGACGATACACACCATCCGCGACGCATCCCGCGCGCGCCGAAACCGTGTCGGTGACATCCGCACGGGCGCATTCCATCGCATCAAAGTCGACTGCGATCTGTCCGAATGCTGCTCCCAGCGGTGCATCGAACCCCGAGCCGAACCCGAGCTGCGAATCGTCGAGCAGGGCACCGATGCTTCGGAGCGGACAAAAGAAAAGCCGTCCGCGTTCCTGGGGACGGCTTCGGAGTCGCTGTTCGCACGCCCGATGACGCGGCACGTCCAACGCAGCGACGAACGTCAGTGGTCGTCGTCTTCCAGCAGTTCGGCGTAATCGTCCGGGGCGAGCAGATCGTTGAGCTGGTCGGCATCGTCGACCTCGACCACGAACAACCAACCCTCGCCGTAGGCGTCCTCATTGATGGTTTCCGGCTTGTCCGCCAGTGCGATATTGACCGCGACGATGGTGCCGCTGATCGGTGCGTACACATCGGAAGCCGCCTTCACCGACTCGACCACAGCGCAGGCGTTGCCGGCTTCGACGTGATCGCCGACGTCGGGCAGATCGACGTAAACCAGATCGCCGAGCAGTCCCTGGGCGTGATCGGAAATGCCCACGGTCACCTTGCCGTCGCCTTCGACGCGGGCCCATTCGTGGGACTTCATGAATTTCAGGTCGCCGGGAATCTCGCTCATCTTGGGCTCCGCAGGGGTGTGGTGGCGGTGGAAGGGGGAATGTGCGGCTAGTGTAGAAGCGTGGCGGCGCGGATCAAATACCCGCTCACGATAAATCCTGGTTCGAAACGCCGTCGATGCCGCGCGCGCGGCTGACGCTGCCCGACCGCCGACGGGCTTTCCGCATTCAGGCTCTAGCCCAGGGTTGTCAGCGAGATCATTTTTCAGATACCCCTGTTTCAGGAACCAGACTCGCGCCGTCGCGCACGAACGGAAACTTGACGACGCGCACGGGCAACCGCTTGCCGCGGATGTCGACGCGCACGTCCCCGAGTTCGCCGGCAGGAACGCGCGCGAACGCGATCGCCTTGCCCAGCGTCGGCGAGAACGTGCCCGAGAGTATTTCGCCGTCGCCTGCGGCGGTGAGCACGGTCTGGCCGTGACGCAGCACGCCTTTCTCGTCCATCACCAGTCCGACCATCCGGCGCGGCACACCCGCCGCCTGCTGCGCTTCGAGCGCGGCGCGGCCGATGAAGTCGCGCGGCCGGCCATCGGCATCCGCGTCGAGCGCGACGGTCCACGCAAGCGCCGCTTCGTACGGGCTGACGCTGTCGTCCATGTCCTGACCGTAGAGATTCATGCCCGCCTCCAGGCGCAGCGTGTCGCGCGCGCCGAGTCCGGCCGGCTTCACGCCGGCGGCGAGGAGCGCATCCCACAGCGCGATCGCGCGGTCCTGCGGCACGACGATCTCGAATCCATCTTCGCCCGTGTACCCGGTGCGGGCGACGAACAACGGCGTACCGTCCTTGGTCATCGCTTCGGTGGCGACGAACTTGCCGATCTTGCCGGCGGCCGGCGCGGTGTCGGCGGAGAGCAGGCTGATGACGCGCTCGCGGGCGGCCGGTCCCTGCACCGCGATCATCGCCAGCTCCGGGCGCTCGGCGACACTGACGTCGAATGCGGCGGCCTGCCGGCCGATCCACGCGAGATCCTTATCGCGGGTGGCGGCATTGACCACGAGACGGAAGAAATCCTCGGCGAGGAAATAGACGATGAGATCGTCGATCACGCCGCCTTGTGGGTTGAGCATGCAGGTGTAGAGCGCCTTGCCGGATTTCTGCAACTTGTCGACAGAGTTGGCGACCAGGTGGCGCAGGAACGGCCGCACCCTGGCGCCGCGCAGGTCGACCACGGTCATGTGCGAGACGTCGAACATGCCAGCGTCGCGACGCACTTGGTGATGCTCGTCGAGTTGCGAACCGTAGCTGATCGGCATGTCCCAGCCGCCGAAGTCGACCATCTTGGCGCCGAGCGCGCGATGGGCGTCGTTGAGGATGGTTTTCTGCGTCATGTGCCGAGCCGGTTCGGAAAGGCCGGCATTATCCCAGAGCGCGACGGCGCGTGCGCGGCCGCGCTCATGACATTCCTTTCCCGCACGCCTGCGCACGGTGCGCAGCGAAGGCTGCGGCGAGGATGCCGCGGAAGATCAGTCGACCGCTTCGACCGCCAACGTCATGCCATCGGCGCCGACGATGCGCACGCTGGTGCCGGCAGGCAGATCGGCGCCGCTCACCGTCCAATAGGCATCGGCGATCTGCACCCGGCCGGTGCCGCGTTCGATCGCCGACTGCAGCACCACCACCCGCC
>JAYUUH010000624.1:0-2419 GCA_043754745.1 Lysobacter sp. | reverse complement strand
CGGAAGATCGCCGAGGCGCTGTCGACCAGCGCCTGATCGGGCTTGTCGGAGACGAAGCGCCGGATCAGTTTTTTGCAGATGAATTTGGCGACGCGCGGATGGCTGGCGATGCGGTCGAGGATGTCGCGGCCATCCTTCATCGCCGGCTGTTCCGGGTTGAGGAATCTGCCGAGCACGAATTTCGGGCCGGCGTCGTGCCAGGCCTGACGATAGACGAAAGTGCCGTCGTTTTCGATCGGATATTGCCAGTGTCCGTCCTTGACCGACCAGCCCGTGAACGCCGAAGCGGTTTCGTACACGTCGACGTCGGTGTAGCCGATGGGGTAGGTCGGATCTTCCGGGCACGGGGGCACCTGGAACGGATCCATGAAGCCGAGGTAGTTCTCCGCGCCGAACGTATGCAGCTCCAGCAACTCGCGCGCGAAGTTCTCGTTCGGGCCGGAGCGCGTGTTCGAAGCGTTGTCGAGGAAGTACATCATCGACGTGCTCTGTGCGACCGATTCGAGCATGATCCGGAAATTTCCGAACGCGTTCGCTCGCATCACGTCGCGATGGTAATGCACGTAGACCGGGCCAGCGGAAAAATCGTTGAGCGCGATGTTGAAGTGGTTGTGCCAGAAGCCGACCATCACTTCCTGCAGCTGACGATTCGAATGCACGGCGCGGGCCAACGACGAACGCTGCACTTCCCAGGCCGGGCGCATGCGCACGTCGTAGACCGGGTCGGACGACACGTGGTCGGTCCACAGCTGGGTCAGCGATTTACCGAGCGTGGTGTAGCCGGCGTTGGCGAGCCGCGTGTCCATCGCGCTGTCGTCGATGGCGGACGGGTTGAGCTGCCGGTCGACGAAGGCCGTGAGGCGCGCGGTATCGTTCGCGCCGAGCGCGTTGAACTCGGCGATGGAGGCCGAGGTGGCGCCGAACGTGAGGTGGTTGAGCGCACGGACGGCGAACGGCGCGCGCTGCAGCGTCGACAATTCCGCCTGCGAGATGTTTCCCGTGGAAGGTCCGGCCATCGAAGGCCCGGCCATGCGCGGCACGCCAGTATTGGCCGCCGCCGGATCGACGGCCGCAGCGACCGCAGGGTCGGGAGCGCGTGGCGGGGTGGGCTGGAAGCGCAGTGGCCCCTTGATGCCGTGGCGCCGTGCGAAGACGGCATACATGGCCTTGCGCCGTGCGTTGGGGAGGATCGGTCTCGGCATGGTGTCGCTCCGGTCAGTCTGTCGGCCGCGAGGCGGCGCGCGTGGATAGTGTTGTCGCCTGACTCGGATCGACGGCCTGCGATGCCGCCGACCGACGACCGGAATCCGGATGAAGCATCACGACAGGCCCAGCGCCGCCAGCAGGCGCCGGAGCCAGTGTTGTTCGTCGCGGTGGCGGGCGCGCACCGCGCGTGCGCTTTCGCGCAGCGATTCGCCGTAGACCGGCTGCGGATTGGCGGGCAGGCCAGCCATGATCTGGCCCTGGCCCGAACCGGCCACGTACTGCGGCACGAGGTCGCTGCCCTGGAAGATCCCCAGCGGCGAATAGCCGGTATAGCCCGGGAAAATCTCGCCCAGCTTGTTGTTGCCCATGCGCCGGATCACCAGCTCGCTGAAGACGCGGCGGAAATCGGTGGTCGCCGGGATGTCGCCGAAGTACGGCGACAGCACTTGGGGATCGAGTCCCTGCCAGTGCCCGTACATGCGGCGGCCGTTGACAGGGCCGCCCAGCACCAGCAGCGGATTGCCGTAGCCGTGATCGGTGCCGCCACTGCCGTTCTGGCGCACGCGGCGGCCGAATTCCGACTGCACGATCACCGTCACTCGGCCCATTTCGCCGGTAGCGTTGAGTTCGTTGTAGAACGCGGTCAGCGCCTGCGACAGCTCGGCGATCTTGTTCGAGTACAGGCTGTTGCCGGTGGTGCCCTGGTTTTCGTGTGTATCCCAGCCGCCGAGATCGATCGCGGCATAGCGCAGGCCCAGGTTGAAACGGACCGACTGCGCCACCGTCCACAGCTGCCGCGCGAACGTCGTGGTCGGCCACGTCGCGGGCAGGATGGTGGTGTAGCCCTGCTGCGCGATCAGCCGCATCGACGCGTCGGCGCGCTGGCCGGAGAATTCGACGCCGCTCTGGCCCGCCCAGAGGCTGGCCAGAGTTTCGGTGACGCCCTTCGTCCCTACCGGCATGCCGCTGCGGTAGGCCTGCCACTGCGGCGCACCCGAGGTGAGCGCGAAATCGCCGGGGCTGGGCATCGACAGCGATTGGGTGGAGCCGCGGAGATTGGCCGGCTGCCGGCTCGACACCGCGAGCAGCGGCATCGCGCCGGGGGCGCCGCCGGCGGGCTGGGTTTTCCAGGCGCGGGTCATCCAGCCGGTGGCATTGTTCGGATTGCCGGGCGTGCCCAGATCCAGATAGGCCTGCGCGTCGAAATGGCTGC
>JAYUUH010000623.1:0-21333 GCA_043754745.1 Lysobacter sp. | reverse complement strand
TCCAGTGCGGCCTGCACTTCCGGCGGTGCGGATTTTTCGGTGTCGAACGGCCCGCCCGGCGCCGTGCGCAACAGCACGAAACACAGGGTGGCCAGCAGCCACAGCGTCAACAGCGCTTCGAGCAGGCGCGATGCAAAACGTTTCATCCCGCCGGCTCCGATCGCGCTTGCTCGAAGCGCGCCGGCTCCAGCCGCAGCCATCGCGAAGGATGACGGTCCAGCGGGTTGGCCTCGAACCCCTGCACCTGCGGCGACACCAGGTGTTTCGACGTGTAGAAGTACAGCGGAATCAATGCATGCGCGTGCAGCAGCCGGGTTTCGGCCGCGCGCAGCCAGGCGTTGCGCGCGGTCTCGCTGCGCGCGGCATCCGCGTTCGCGAACAGTTCGCGATAATGCGCGTCGTGGTAACCGGGCCAGTTCAACGCGCCGTCCGCCGCGAACGCACCGAGGAAGTTGCGCGCATCGGCGACATCGCCGATCCAGCCGCCGCGGAATACCTGGGTGATCGCGCGCTGTTTCCGGTTCTGCACGAACACTTTCCACTCTTCGTTGCGCAGCCGCACGCGCACCCCCAGCGTGTCGCGCCACATCGACGCGACCGCCAGCGTCAGGCGCCGATGCGGCGTGGAGGTGTTGTAGCGCAGTTCGATCGTCAGCGGATCGCGTTCGGAATACCCGGCGGCGCGATACAGCGCCTTCGCCCGCGCCTCGCGCCGCGGCTGGTCCCAGTCGGCCCAGTGGATCTTCGCGCCTGCATAGCCGGGGATGCCGGGCGGCACGATGCCGTAGCCCGGGGTTTCGCCGAAACCGGTGACGAAGCGCGTGAGTTTGTCGCGATCTACCGCCAGCGACAGTGCCTCGCGCAGGCGCGGGTCGTCCTTCAGCGGCGGCCGGGTGAGGTTCATGCCGAGCCAGAACGCGCCGATGTACGGCGAAATCCGCAGTCGCTGGCCAAAGCGCGCGCGCAGCTGCGGCAACGGCTGCGGCGGCACGGTTTCGCTGATGTGCAGATCGCCTGCGGCGAAGCGCTGCAACTCGGCGGCGGCGTCCTCGGTGACGTGAAAGCGCACGCGCGGAATGCGCACGCCCGACGCGGCGTGGAAACGCGGGTTGCGTTCGACGGTCAGGTTGGCTTGCGGCGTCCACGCGGCCAGCCGGTACGCACCGTTGCTCACCAGCCGCCCGGGTCGCGTGTGCTGGTTGCCGTGCCGCGCGACCGCCGGCAGATACACCGGGAACGCGATCGGCAAGGTCAGCAGGGCGGGCACGAACACCTGTCGCGTGGTGCGGATGCGCAGCGTGCGCGCGTCGGGCGCATCGATGCCGAGCATCGCCGGCGGCGACTTACCCGACTGCACATCGGTCGCATGGAGCACGGCATCGAACTGTTCGGCGAACGGCGCCGCGGTCTCCGGCGAGAACGCGCGCCGGAAACTCGCGACGACGTCCGGCGCGGCCAAGGCTTCGCCGTTGCTCCAGCGCAACCCTTCGCGCAGATGGAAGGTCCAGGTGCGCCCATCGGTCGACACCTGCCAACGCTCGGCCATGCCCGGGATCAGCCGGCCTGCGGCGTCTTCGCTCACCAGTCCTTCGTAAAGATCGCGCAGCACATTGCCGCAGGCCACTTCCTGGCAACGATGCGCATCCAGCGTCGACGGCTCCGGTCCGTTGCCACGCTCGAGCCGCACCGTGGCCTGCGCGGCGGCGTCGATGGAACACAGACACAGCAGCAGGGCAACAATGCGCGTCATCGGCGGCGGCTATAGTGCGGAGCTTGCGATGTTAGGGCATGGCCCCCATGTCGCCTACCTGCGTCGCCCGGCCGCAACTGCGTTCCCCTTCGACGCGCGCTGTCGTCCGTGCCTCCGTCGCCCCTCCCCCGTTGTGGAACTTCCATGTCCAGCCCCAGCCATGTCGTCGACACGCCCATCACCGATCGCGACCAACTGGTGGCGGTGCTCGCCTCCGGCGAGAAACCCGAAGCCGACTGGCGCATCGGTACCGAGCACGAGAAGTTCGGCTTTCGCCTCGACGATCTGCACGCCCCAACGTTCGACGGCGAGCGCGGCATCGAGGCGCTGCTCAACGGCCTGACCCGCTTCGGCTGGGAACCGGTCCAGGAACACGACCGCACCATTGCCCTGCTCAAGGACAACGCTTCGGTCACGCTGGAGCCCGCGGGCCAGCTCGAACTGTCAGGCGCGCCGCTGGAAAACATCCACCAGACCTGCGCCGAGATCGGCAGCCATCTGAAGGAAGTGAAGGCGGTCGCAGACGAACTGGAACTCGGCTTCCTCGGCATGGGCTTCCAGCCGAAATGGCGTCGCGACGACATGCCATGGATGCCCAAGGGCCGCTACAGGATCATGCGCGACTACATGCCCAAGGTCGGCACGCTCGGCCTGGACATGATGACCCGCACCTGCACCGTGCAGGTGAACCTGGACTACAGCAGCGAAGCGGACATGGTGAAGAAATTCCGCGTCTCGCTGGCGCTGCAGCCCATCGCCACCGCGCTGTTCGCCGATTCGCCGTTCACCGAAGGCAAGCCCAACGGTTATCTCAGCTATCGCTCGCAGATCTGGACCGATACCGATCGCGACCGCACCGGCATGCTCGACTTCGTGTTCGACGACGGCTTCGGCTACGAACGCTATGTCGATTACCTGCTCGACGTGCCGATGTATTTCTCGTATCGCAACGGCGAATACGTGGACGCCAGCGGCCAGAGCTTCCGCGATTTCATGGCCGGCAAGCTGCCGGCGCTGCCCGGCGCGCTGCCGACGCTGCTCGATTGGTCGGATCACATGACCACCGCGTTCCCGGAAGTGCGACTCAAGAAGTTCCTCGAAATGCGCGGCGCCGACAGCGGCCCCTGGGGCCGGATCTGCGCGCTGCCGGCCTTCTGGGTCGGCCTGCTGTACGACGATGCCGCGCTCGACGCCGCCTGGGACCTGGTCAAGGATTTCAGCATGGACGAGCGCAACGCCCTGCGCGACGGCGTGCCGAAGCTGGCATTGAAGGTCCCGTTCCGTGGCGGCACGCTGCTGGATCTGGCGCGCGAAGCGGTGAAGATTTCCGCCGCCGGCCTGCAGCGCCGCGCCGTGCTCAATAGTAACGGCGCCGACGAAAGCGGCTTCCTCAACCCGCTGATCGAAGTGGTGGAAAGCGGCGAAACCTCCGCCGAACGCAAGCTGGCGCTGTATCACGGCGCATGGCAGGGCGATATCGATCGTGTGTTCCGCGAGTTCGCGTACTGACGGACAAAAGCTTTCTCCTGTAGAGCGGCTTTCAAGCCGCTGCGCCGTTCGCGATGGAAATCCAGCGGCCTGAAGGCCGCTCTACAGATCGCCGCAAGCATAGGCCTCCCGCACGGCGGCTATGCATACGAATCCATATCCAGCCGCCGCGGCTTTTGTGTACGCTCGGTAGTTCGCACCCCACTGCGAGCCCCCATGCGCGTACGCGACACCCTGGAATTCGCCGAAACCGACACCCTGCTGCGCGACGACGTGCGGCGACTGGGCGCCATGGTCGGCGACATGCTGGCCGAGCAGGTCTCGGCCGAACTCCTGACCCAGGTCGAATCCGTGCGCCGCGCCGCGATCGCGCGACGCGAGCAGGGCGACAGCATCGACGAACTGGCCGAACGCCTCGCCGCCGTGCCGATGGAAGGCGCCGATGCGCTCGTTCGCGCGTTCGCCGCGTATTTCGGCGTGGTGAACCTGGCCGAACGCATCCATCGCATCCGTCGCCGCCGCGATTACCAGCGCACCACCGATGCGCCGCAGCCCGGCGGACTGACCGCGGTGCTGCGCGCGCTGCGCGAGAAAGGCGTGACCCTCGACGAGCTGCGCGAGCTGCTGCCGCGGCTGCGGATCGAACCGGTGTTCACCGCGCACCCGACCGAAGCCGTGCGCCGCTCGCTGCTGCTGAAGGAACGCACCGTCGCCGAACTGCTGATCGCCGACATCGACCGCCAGCGCACCCCGGCCGAACGCAGTGCAGACAACGCGCGCATCCGCCAGGCGCTCACCGCCAGCTGGCAGACCAGCGACACGCCCGCGCAGCAGCCGACCGTGGCCCATGAGGTCGAACACATCGGCTTCTATCTCGGCAATGTGTTGTACCGCGCGCTGCCGGTGTATTACGAAGCCTTCGCCGACGCGATCGAACACGCCTACGGCGACGCGCCCGGCTACGAACGTTTCGAGCTGCCGCCGATGCTGCGCTTCGGCACCTGGGTCGGCGGCGACATGGACGGCAACCCCAACGTCGGCGCCGACACCATCCTCGCCGCGCTCTCGGCGCAGCGCGCGCAGGTGTTGGCGAACTACCGTGCCGACCTGCGGGCGCTCGGCGAAATCCTCACCCAGAGCCGCGGGCGTGTGCGGGTCGACGACGCCATCGAAGCGCGCATCGCCGAATACACCGCGCTGCTGCCCGCGTCCGCCGCGAAGCTCAGCCCGCGGCTGGGCGACATGCCCTACCGGCAGTTGCTCGATCTGATCCGCGCGCGGTTGGCGGCGACGCTGGCCGGCGACGCGCATGGCTACGCCGACGCCGAGGGCCTGCTCGCGGACCTGCAGGCGATCGACGCCAGTCTGGTTCGCCATCGCGGCGAGCACGCCGGCCGCTTCGCCCTGCAGCGCGTGCTGTGGCGCCTGCGCACGTTCGGCTTCCATCTCGCCACCCTCGATCTGCGCCAGGATTCTGGCACCCACGATGTCGCGATCGGCGCGCTGCTCGACGACGACGCCTGGTCGACGCGCGCGCCGGGCGAACGCATCGCGCCGCTGCATGCGTTGATCGAAGGCCATGCGCGGCATGCCCATGTACAGCATGCCATCGACGCCGCGGGCGCGCAGCCGACGCTCGCGGTGATGCGCACCGTGCGCGACGCGCGCGCGACCTTCGGCGCGCATGCGTTCGGTCCCTACATCATCAGCATGAACCGCAGCGCCGCCGACGTGCTGGCTGTGCTGGCGCTGGCGCGCGTCGCCGGCTGCGTCGAGCGCGACGCTGCGACCGGCGACGCAGTCCCGCTCGACGTCGCGCCGCTGTTCGAAACCATCGACGATCTGCGCGCCGCGCCCGAGATCATGCGCGCGCTGTTCGCAGATCCGGTCTATCGCCGACACCTGCAGTCGCGCGGCGGCCGGCAAACGGTGATGCTGGGCTATTCCGACAGCGCGAAGGACGGCGGCATCCTCGCCTCGCGCTGGGCGCTGCAGCGCACCCAGGCCGAACTGCTGGAACTCTCGCAGCAGGCCGGCGTGCGCATCGTGTTCTTCCACGGTCGCGGCGGCTCGGTGAGTCGCGGCGGCGGCAAGACCGAGCGCGCGATCATCGCCGCGCCGCGCGGCACCGTCGACGGCGTGTTGCGCGTGACCGAACAGGGCGAAGTCATCCATCGCAAGTACGGCATCCGCGCGCTGGCGCTGCGCAATCTCGAACAGGCCACCGCCGCCGTGCTGCGCGCGAGTCTGCGCCCGCGCCCGCCGGAGCCGCGCGAACCGCGCTGGCGCGAACTCGCGACCGAACTCGCGCAGACCTCGCGCGGCCACTACCGCGCGCTGGTGCACGAACACGCCGAATTTCCCGCATATTTCCGCACGGCGACGCCGATCGACGTGATCGAACGCCTGCGCCTGGGCTCGCGGCCTTCGAAACGCCGCGAGGGCGGCATCGACGCACTGCGCGCGATCCCGTGGGTGTTCGCGTGGTCGCAGAACCGCTCCGGCCTCACCGGCTGGTATGGCGTGGGTACCGCGCTCGCCCACGGCATCGCCACCCACGGCCACGACACCATCGCCGCAATGGCTCACGACTGGCCGTTCTTCGCCGCGATGCTGGACGACATCGAAATGTTGATGGCGAAATCAGACCTCGCCATCTTCGAGCGCTACTCGCGGCTCGCCGGCCCGCTGCACGACGTGTTCTACGCCGGCATCGCCGCCGAATTCGATCGCACCGCCGACACCATCCTCGCCCTGCGCGGGCGCAGCCAGCTGCTGCAGGACGACTATCGCCTGCGGCTATCGATCCGTCTGCGCAACCCGTACGTCGACCCGATCAGTCTGTTGCAGGTCGAACTGCTGCAGCGCTGGCGCGACACCGGCCGCGAGGACGACGCGTTGCTGCAGGCGCTGGTGGCGACGGTCAACGGCATCGCCGCGGGCATCCAGAACACTGGCTGACATTGCTTTGTGGGAGCGACGCAAGTCGCGACGAAAGCACGGACAGGCATCGTCATCGCGACTGGCCTCTGCTCGCGACTTTTACCGTTCGAGGCTGGGTAGCGATCACCGGGTGGCTGTAACGCCACTTGGGTATCGTTACCTCGCGACCGGGATTGTCCCGGTCGCGCTGCTATGCAACGCGGTCGGGGATATCGGGGATGTTCGCGGGAGGCGCAACGCGCGTCGTCCGCGGGCAGGTATCGACCGCCGCGCTCGACAACCTCTTATTGGAAATCATCTGAATGACACATGGAATCCGGACCAAGCTCGCCTTGGCCTGTGCTTTGTTGCTCGGCGCCGCCAGCGCCGCCCATTCCGCCACCCTGGTGACCGACTGGAATGACCAGGCGCTCCAGGCCGTGCGCGCCACCCGCATGGCGCCGCCGATCTTCGCGCGTGCGAACGCCATCGTGAATACCGCCATGTACGACGCCTGGGCGGCGTACGACGACAAGGCCAACGGTACCCAGCTCGCGGGCGAACTGCGTCGCCCGGCGTCCGAGCGCACCGACGCCAATCGCCGCAAGGCTATGAGCTTCGCCGCCTACCGCGCGCTGGTGGAACTTTTTCCGAGCCGCACGGCGCAGTTCGATGCCGAAATGGCGCGTCTGGGCTACGACGGCACCGACACCAGCGGCGATCTCGCCACCGCGCAGGGCGTGGGCAACGTCGCCGCCGCAGCGGTGATCCAGTTCCGCCGCACCGACGGTTCCAACCAGCTCGGCAATCTCAACGGCGGCGCGCCGTACAGCGACCACACCGGCTATGCGCCGGTGAATTCGCCGACGCAGATCATCGATCCGACCCGCTGGCAGCCGCTCTCGGTGCCGAACGGCAGCGGCGGTTTCAATACCCAGCGTTTCCTCGCGCCGCATTGGGGCAGCGTCAAAGGGTTCGGCCTGACCCGGTACAACCAGTTCGAGATCAAGCCGCCTGCGGCGCTGGGCAGCTTCGAATTCTGGCGTCAGTCGGTGGAAGTCCTTGGCTACAGCGCCACGCTGACCGACCGCACCAAGACCATCGCCGAATGGTGGGCCGACGGTCCGGGTTCGGAAACCCCGCCCGGCACCTGGATGCTGTTCGCCAAGCAGGTGTCCGATCGCAAGCAGCACACGCTCGGCCAGGATGTGCGCATGCACTTCGCGCTGAGCAATGCGATGTTCGATGCCGGCATCGCGGTATGGGGCTACAAGCGCCAGTACGACTATGCCCGCCCGGTCACCACCATCCACGCCCTGTTCGAGAACCGCCCGGTCGTGGCCTGGGCCGGCGCAGGCCAGGGCACCCGGGTGATCCTCGGCCAGCACTGGCGCCCGTACCAAGTCGCGACCTTTATCACGCCGCCGTTCTCCGAACACGTGTCGGGCCACAGCACCTTCAGCGCTTCCGCAGCCGAAGTGCTGAAGCTCTTCACCGGCAACGACAGCTTCCCGAACTCCGCTACGGTGCCGGCCGGTTTCTCGGCGGTCGAACCCGGCGTCGTGCCGGCGCAGCCGATCACGCTGTCGTGGCCGACGTTCTCGGCGGCGGCCGATGAAGCCGGCATCTCGCGCCTCTACGGCGGCATCCACTTCCGCAACGGCGATCTGGAAGGCCGCAAACTGGGCCGCAAGGTCGGCGCGCAGGCATATGCGTTGAGCCGCGCCTACATCAACGGCGCCGCAGGCCGCTGATCCGCCATCCGGACCTTCGCTTCGTCGAGGGTCCGGATTCGGAATGCGCAACGAAAAGCCGCAGCGATGCGGCTTTTCGTTGCCTGCCCGACACCAGTCGTGCGCATGCCTCGTGTCGACGTAGGGCACATCGCGAAACGCATACGGCCGATCACCGTATTCGATAGACAAATCGATTTCACTATTTCGATTACCGCCGATGATTCAAGCGACTGGAAACGCGGATCGTGATCGATGCCTATCGCGTATCGTCCGTGCGGGCCGTCGCGCATCGCGCCGATGGGCCGCAAAAGCATGGACCGCAACATCGCGCGTGTGCATAGTGGCCGCCGATGTGCGTCAAGCGCCTAGACGGGGGACAAGGGTCATGGCCGACCTGCAACAACTTTGCGACGAATTGCGCCGCCACGCGGAGCGTGGCCACAGCGCGAAAGTGATGTTCTATTACGCAAGCGCCGCAAGCACCAGGCTGCTGCACAGCGCGATCCATGTGGTCAACGGCACCACGGCCTATCTCGAACACGCCCGCCTGCCCGCCATCGAAGCGATCGCGGATATCGCCCGGCTGCGTTTCGTGAAGGTGGCGTCGCTGCCGCTGGGCATCATGCCGGCGCTGGCGGACGATGCCCTCGTCGATGTGTCCGCACTGCTCGTCGCCCTTGGCGTGCCGCCCGTCGCATGCGCCGCCAACCTCGCGCCGCCCGACACGGCCGAGCCCGCCATCGCCGAGAACGCACCAACGCGCGCCGGTCCGATCGCAGCGCCGGCAGAGCCCTTGCCCGTCCTGCCGCCCGTCCCGGCATCCATGCGCGACGACACCCTGCGTCCCCACGATCCGCCGGACGCCATTCCCCACACCACGCAGTCCGCAGACGCACCACCCACAAGGAGTTCCACCATGGCCAAGATTTCCCTCGAGTCCCTCCGCAGCCTGGACGGCTACGTCGCGTCCGCGCTGGTCGACACCGAAAGCGGCATGCTGCTGGCCGGCGACGGTACCGGCGTCGATCTCGAAATCGCCGCGGCCGGGAACTCAGAAATGGTGCGCGCCAAGCGCAAGGTCGCCAGCAGCCTCAATCTCAACGACACGATCGAAGACATCCTGATCAACCTCACCAGGCAGTACCACATCATCCGGCCGCTGGAATCCAACCCGAAATTGTTCCTGTATCTCGTGCTGGACCGTACCAAGTCCAACCTCGCCATGGCCCGCCACGAACTGCGCGCCTTCGAGAAGACCGTCGACTTCTCCTGAGCGCGCTATCGCTTGAACGGCTGCCCGGTCCGAATCGATGCCTCGGCCGGGCATGCCGTGATAGAGGGATGTCGATTGCTGTCGTGGGAGCGACACAAGTCGCGACGCATGCACCACGCCTCGCTCGATCAGTAGTTCGACATGACCGCCACGATGGCCGGAATGCTGATCAACGTCCCCAGCGCACCGGTCACGATCCCGATCCACGCGCGGATCTTGCTGGTCGCCGCCCCGTAACTCGACTCCTGCGCCTTCCATTTCTTCAGCCCGAGCACACCCAGCACGATCGCGATCGGCCCCAGGACGATGCCGAAGAAACAGAACAACACCGACGCGATGCCGATATAGCAGGAAAACGCCGCCAGCGGATTGGTCGGAATGATCGCGTCGATCGCGGTGGCGGATGGGCGTTGCGGGTCGGTCATGGAGTCCCCTGATGTCGGATCGATTGTTGTCCGAAGTATCTTATCCCACTCGATGCGTGTGCTTTCGTAGGGCGGGTCTTACACCCGCCAAAACAATCAAACCATCGTCCAGTCGCAGAAAGCCTAGGAGCTTTGTAACTTCGCGATGACGTTGCGACAACCCTTTCTCGCTCGCGGCGGGTGCCAGACCCGCCCTACGAACCGTGACATTATTTTGTGGGAGCGACGCAAGTCGCGATGTAGGGTGGGGTGAGCGCCTTGTGATCTTTAATGTTCTACCCCGAGCAAATTGGTCTGCTCAGGACCGGCTTTATGATCGTGAACTCTGATGATGGCACGCTGTATTTTAAGGACACCGGCTGTATTTGTCTGCGTGAATCGCACGTCACAGATGAGTACATCCCCTTTACGAAAGGGCTCACCATTGTTGACCCTGCCGATGAAGTTCTCATCCTCCATCGCCGCCGTGACAGAAGCCTCTCCGTCCCACATACGCCACTTTTTGCCATCTTTAAAGCTCGGCATCTCGATGGTCAACCCCATGCGCACTGTCTGCTCAAGCAGTGGCGTGTCATCAGCAATCGGGCGGTAATACTGCGCATCGTCCTTCGTCGCCTGTGCGACTGATTCTCCATTTGAAGAGATTTCTATCTGATTGACGCCTTGTTTCGCGAGCGCTTCCCCTATGAACTGACTAGCGGCCTTTCCGGCGAGCGGGTCCAAGGTCAAATGTAACGACTCAGTAGTGACAACAATGATATTGCCATTGTTGTTCGTGACATTGATCGAGTGGTCATCTCGCTTCTCAATCTTCGCTGGAGGGCTTCCCTTGAGAAATTTGAATAATTCCAGTGACTGCTTGACAGTATTTACTACGCCTTTCACATCAGTCGTAATTGAGAGCAATGTCGAGCCAATCCCGGCGACCTGGAAGAGGATGTCAGTCACAAACGAACCGCGCTGGAACGCGTTTATTTCCGCCTTGACCACCACGTCATCGCCGTAGAGTTTGTGCGCTGCCGCAACCACGTAGTCCGAGAATGCGACCATATTGGCGGCAGCGTCGTACACGTTCATCGTGCCATCATCGACGGCTGGCCCTTGGTAACGCAGCAGGATGCTCATGCCGCGATCCTCTTCCTGGCGTGAATCAAGTTCCATCTTCTAGCTCCCCTGTATCAGGCTGTGAGGTTTACTCAATTTTCTGGTGCTTTCGATTCTTTCATACAGTGTAATGGTCGGCCACACGTCAAACACATAGCAACGTAGGGCGGGTCCCACCCCACCATGAACGAAGCTACGAGCTGCACGCATAGACGGCATACTGAAGTGTCTGCGGTTTTCGAGCATTGAACAATGGCTTCACGCAAGAACACACACGGCGACAACAACAAAGAAGCATCTTAGCCCCTGCCGCCACTACAAAAGCACCCCTCCCAACCTCCCCCTGCGCGATGCGCAAGAGGAGGAGACAAGCGTCGCGCCTTCCGGCGCTCCTACAGTGATGGCTGCGGCCTAGCTGGACATCGCAGCACCGGTCCTTATACTCCCCCCCACTACCGGACGCGAGCCGCCATGCCCCACTCCCCCGCCGAGAAAAAGAAGGCCCTCACCCGCCTGCGCCGCATCCGCGGGCAGACGGATGCGCTGGAGCGGGCGCTGGAGGCCGGCAGCGATTGCGGGCCGGTGCTGCAGCAGCTCGCGGCGATCCGCGGGGCGGTGAACGGGTTGATGGCGGAGGTGCTGGAAAGCCATCTGCGCGAGACCTTCGGCGATGTCGCCGCCAAGGGCGCCGCCAAGCGCAGCGCGCAGGACGAGAGCGTGCAGCAGGCGATCGCTCTGGTGCGCTCGTATCTTAAATAACGTGTTCTGTCCCCACTTACTTTTCGGAGTATCGCCATGAAATCACGCGCCGCCGTCGCTTTCGGTCCCGGTCAACCATTGCAGATCGTCGAGATCGATGTCGCGCCGCCGCGCGCGGGCGAGGTGCTGGTGAAGATCAGCCACACCGGCGTTTGCCACACGGATGCGTTCACGCTCAGCGGCGACGATCCGGAAGGCATCTTTCCGTCGGTGCTCGGCCACGAGGGCGCGGGCGTGGTGGTGGAAATAGGCGAAGGCGTAACGTCATTGCAGCCCGGCGATCACGTGATTCCGCTGTACACGGCCGAATGCCGCGAGTGCAAATTCTGCAGATCCGGCAAAACCAATCTGTGCCAGAAGGTGCGCGCGACGCAGGGCAAGGGGCTGATGCCGGACGGCACGTCGCGGTTCTCGTACGACGGCGAGCCGATCTTCCACTACATGGGTTGCAGCACCTTCAGCGAATATACGATCGTCAACGAGATCTCGCTGGCGAAGATCAATCCTGAAGCCGACCACGAGAAAGTCTGCCTGCTCGGCTGCGGCGTCACCACCGGCCTCGGCGCGGTGCACAACACCGCCAAGGTGAAGGAAGGCGACAACGTGGCGGTGTTCGGCCTCGGCGGCATCGGGCTGGCGGTGATCCAGGGCGCGCGCCAGGCGAAGGCCGGCCGCATCATCGGCATCGATACCAACCCGGGCAAGTTCGAACTCGCGACGCGGATGGGCGCGACCGAGTGCGTGAATCCGAAGGATCACGACCGGCCCATCCAGGACGTGATCGTGGAGATGACCGACGGCGGCGTGGAATTCAGCTTCGAATGCATCGGCAACGTGCACGTGATGCGCGCGGCGCTGGAGTGCTGCCACAAGGGCTGGGGCGAGAGCGTGATCATCGGCGTGGCCGGCGCGGGGCAGGAGATCGGCACCCGGCCGTTCCAGCTGGTGACTGGCCGGGTCTGGCGCGGTTCCGCGTTCGGTGGCGTAAAGGGTAGGACGCAGTTGCCGGGGATGGTCGAACAGGCGATGCGCGGCGAGATCGATCTGGATCCGTTCGTCACACACACCCTGCCGCTGGAGCGGATCAACGAAGCCTTCGATCTCATGCACGAAGGCAAGTCGATCCGCACCGTCATCCACTACTGACCGGACGCCACGTTGGAACGCATCGAACATCGCGCTTGTTTCGGCGGTTGGCAGGACGTCTACCGACACCATTCCGATACGCTGGGCTGCACGATGCAGTTCGCGATCTATCTGCCGCCGCAGGCGGAACAGCGTCGCTGCCCGGTCATCTACTGGCTGTCGGGCCTGACCTGCAGCGAACAGAATTTCATCACCAAGGCCGGCGCCCAGCGGTATGCGTCGGATCACGGGGTGATCGTGGTGGCGCCGGACACCAGTCCGCGCGGCGACGACGTGGCCGACGCCGAGGGCTACGACCTCGGCAAGGGCGCGGGCTTCTATCTCGACGCGACGCAGGCGCCGTGGTCGACGCACTACCGGATGCAGGATTACGTGGCGCGCGAATTGCCGGCGCTGATCGAAGCGCATTTTCCCGCCACCGACGCGCGCGCGATCAGCGGCCATTCGATGGGCGGGCACGGTGCGCTGGTCACCGCGTTGCGCAACCCGGGGCGCTATCGCAGCGTGTCGGCGTTCTCGCCAATTGTTGCCCCGTCGCAGGTGCCGTGGGGGCAGAAAGCCTTCGCCGCATATCTGGGCGAAGACCGCGAGGCGTGGAAGGCATGGGACGCGTGCGAACTGATCGCGAGCGTGGAGGAACGTTTGCCGATCCTGGTCGATCAGGGCGGCGGCGACGAATTCCTGGAGACGCAGCTGCAGCCGGAGCGGCTGAAGGATGCCTGCGACGCGGCGGGACACGCGCTGGATCTGCGCTTGCGCAAGGGTTACGACCACAGCTATTACTTCATCGCCAGCTTCATCGGCGAGCACTTCATCTTCCACATGCGGCGGTTGAATCTGGCGCGGTGAGCCGATGACGCAACGTGGCGACGCAACCATCCCCGTAGAGCGGCCTTCAGGCCGCTGCTTCCGATACGCAACCGTTTCGTTTCCGTCAGCCGTGGGCACGGCCCTGATAACGTCGCTGGCCGGGTTCTGATTGGGCCGGCCTGAAGGCCGCTCTACGCGGCAGATTTCGAACAGGCCCCGGGTCGCGCCTGCGTCAAGGCGCGCCGGCAGAGGCGCGCAACCCGATCGGCTCCGCATCCTGATCGGCGATCACTACGCGATTGCGGCCCTGCGCCTTGGCCTGGTACAGCGCCCGGTCCGCGCGGATTAGCAACTGATCGAAATGGGCGTCGCCCGACGACAGCTTGGCGACGCCGACCGATGCAGTGGGCGTGATGATGTCGTCGCCGCATGACACCTTCACGGCTGCGATCGCTTCGCGCAGGCGTTCCGCCGCGGCCAGCGCGTGGTCGCGGCCAACGCCTTCCAGCAGGACCGCGAATTCTTCGCCGCCGTAGCGCCCCAGGGTGTCGGAATCGCGGCATGCGCCGCGCATGGCCGCGGCGACGGCCTTGAGCACGTCGTCGCCGATGGCGTGCCCGAAGCGGTCGTTGATCTGTTTGAACGAATCGATGTCCACGATCGCCACCGCGAGGTTCATGCCCTGGTCGATGGCCCGCGCCACCGCGATGTTGCCGGCGTCGGTGATGTAGCGTCGGCTGTGCAGCGAGGTCAGGAAGTCGGTGGAGACGGCCACTTCGAGTTCGCGGCCGCGCGCCTGCATCAGCGCGCCGTGCCTGCGCTGCTGCAGGTACAGCGCGATCGCCACGCCGAGCATGCACAGGGCGAGAATGCCCGCGATCAGGGTATAGCGGAACCTGTTTTCGCTGACGATTGCGCGCAGGCGCTCGTTCTCGGTCTTGGCGTTCGCGGTGGCCAGCGCGGCGTCGCTTTCGGCGTAGCGCAGGCGCTCCTCGAAATCGGCGGCCGCGGACTCGCGCTCGGCACGGGTCACATGGTCGCCCAACCGGATCAACCGCGCGATCGATTGCGGAAGGTCATCGGCCTGTGCGCCCTTCAGCTGCAGATCGACGATGGCGCGCAGGGTGCGCAACTCGTCCTGCTGAAGTTTCAGGCCGGCGAATTCGCTGCGCGCCTTCTGGTACAGCGCCACCGCCCCGGCATTGTCGCCGCGCAGTTGCAGTGCCTGCGCGGTGGTTTCGTAGCCCAGCCCATGCAATTGCGTGTTCTTCAGGTCGTCGCCGATCGCGCCGATGCGGCGGCCCATGTCTTCGACCGTGTCGGCATCGCCCAGCGCGCGTGCGCTGCGGGCTTCTTCGAGCAGGATCTCCGCGGTCAGCTTGGGGTCGCGGTTGGTCGGCAACAGGCCGCGGGTTTCCTTCAGCAGTTCGCGCGCCTCCAACGGGCGGCCCCTCGCCGAGGCGATGTGCGCCATGTTGCGCAACAGCCGCAGCCGCATTTCCGGGTCGGTGTCGGCGGGGGCGTGTGCGAGTCCTTCCCTGGCGTAACGGTAGGATTCGTCGAGCTTGCCTAGGCGTTCGCTGATCGAGGAGTAGGCCAGCAGGATATCGGCCATCAGCACGTCCTGCGGCGTGTCGCCCAGGCGCTGCTGGGCGTCGGCGAGGACCCGCGCCGCATTGTTGAAGTCGCCCAGCCGCGAAAGCGCGCGCCCGAGCGCGATCCGCGCGCGCACCTGCAGATACACGCTTCCGCTGCGGTCGGCGGCGGCGATCGCGGCGGAACCCGCGCGGCGTTGACAGCGCCAGTCCGCGATCACCCTGCAGGCATTGGCCTCCGCCAACGCCAGTTTGGCCACGCCGATGGCGTCGCCTTCCGCGAGCGCCTTGCGTGCGGCCGGGATTTTTTCCAGCGCGCGTCGCGGCTGCGTCAGCGCCTCCACTTCGAGCGGATGGCGCTGGTCCTGCTCCGGTGCCCCGAAACAGATGGATGAGAGGCACGACAGCGCGAGGCACAGACCCAGTGTGGCGGCACGCGATCGGGCACGCGATCGAGCTGGCGTCCGGCGGTGTGCGGGGAAGGCGAGCCTGAAGCGGTTCAGTCGACCGTGCGGAGTAGGCACCCTGACATCCTTGCGACGAGAATGCGGTGTAACGGGATCCCCTTTCCCGATGACTGTGCGGGGAGAGGTCGTGGTGCAACCTCCTGTCGTTGTCGCTCCGCCCTGGGCCAGCAGCGCGCCCAGCCTAGCGCACCGGAAGGCGTTTGATGATTGCGATCCGCGTTTTTTCCGGGCGAGGCCGCATGAAACGCCTGCCGTCCTGCGGAGCGTCCGCGTGTGGTTCCCGTGCGACAATGGCCGCGACGGAGTCGGCCAGGCAGTCGCGTCACCGCATTCTCCGGAGTGCCGGTGCCGAGGAAAGTCCGGGCTCCACAGGGTACGGTGCCAGGTAATGCCTGGGCGGCGCGAGCCGACGGAAAGTGCAACAGAAAGATACCGCCGATGTTTGCGCAAGCAGGCAGGCAAGGGTGAAATGGTGCGGTAAGAGCGCACCGCGAGTCCGGCAACGGACCGGCACGGCAAACCCCACCGGGAGCAAGACCAAATAGGGAGACGATGCCGCGACCCGCGGTGTCTCCGGGTAGGTTGCTTGAGCGTATCGGCGACGATGCGCCTAGAGGAATGACTGTCCACGACAAAACCCGGCTTATCGGCCGGCTCCGTCACATTTTTCTGGGCTGTGCCCAGAAAAATCCCAAAGTTTGCTGCGCAAACCTTGGGCCCCGCTGCGCACTTCCATACCCCGCTCGCGCTCCGCGCGAGCCGCCCCCTAACTTAGGGGGCATGTGGTCGTGGTATGTCCCCGCAGGGCAAGGTCAGATGAAGACAATGCTGAGTCCGTACTCGCGTCATGGTTCGTGACGAAGCCGCTCGACGTATTCCGCCTCCAACTGCGTGTGCGTGCGCCAGAATGGGCGCGGTGCCTGTCCGGACAGGTGGTCTTCGAGAATGCCCAGATGGGTATGCCAGCCACCGGCGACGCTGGTCAGCGCGCTCGCCTGCAGACGATGATGGGTCAGCACGAGTCTGACGCGCTCGCCTTCCTCGCGCAGTTCGATGTCGACTTCCGACGGGACATCCCCGGGGCGCGACGGATCGTTGCCCCACGTGAAAGTCAGGCGATGTGGCGGTTCGCAGCGCAGGATGCGGCCATGGACTTCGCCGCTGTTCTCCTGCGCGCGATAGGCCTCCGGTGCCCGGTCGTCGTCCTGCGACAGCTTGGCGTTGCGGAAATGCAGCGCCACTTCGCCGCCGGGTGCGAGCGTCATCGGACCGCCCGCAAGCCAGAGCGTGCGTTTATCGGGTTCGACGAGATGCCCACACGCGCTCGATCGGGCCGGGCAGCAGGCGTTCGAAATGGAGGGTATCGCTGGTGCTGAGGTGGCCATAAGCGTTCATGGTGAAGGTTCCTTGGGCGATGACGTTTGGGGTGTGGCATCTGCGGCTGCCAGCAGGGCTTCGAGCGCGTCCAGCCGCTTGTTCCAGAACTGCGCGTATTCGCGCAACCATCCGTCCGCGTCCGCCAGCGGTGCGGCATCGAGCGCGCAGAGATGCGTCCGTCCATGCACGGTGCGTTTGACCAGGCCGGCGCGTTCGAGCGTCTTGATGTGCTTGGAAGCGGCGGCCAGGCTGATCCGGTGCGGTGCGGCCAGTTCGCCGACGCTGCGCTCGCGCAGCCGCAGTTCAGCGAGCATCGCCCGACGGGTGGGGTCGGCGAGCGCCTGGAAGACGCGGTCGAGAGACGGGGGTTGGTATTCAATCATGTGGTTGAATATTCCTCGGCGCACGATCATTGTCAACCCTATGGTTGAATTTGGCTCGATATGTGACGGAATGCATGGATTCGTGCCGATCCGTACGGCGGCTGAATCCATTGCCCGAAACCCCTCGATCTCAAAATTTGAGACGAAACATGGGCTTGTGGATAAACCTTGAACCAGTCTGTGAACATTGCTGCAAGTCATTGACGGACTTAGTGAATTTGGTCTCAGAAAGTTGTTGACAACCCTGTGCATGACTCCTAATGTGGCGACTCGTGGGAAAACCGGGTCTTTAGTGGTTTTTCCGAGTTGACCAAGCCCGCCGAAGACGGGCCAACCAGGCAGGCAGCGTGTTCCAGGGTGAGACCGCCATCACGATCGACGACAAGGGCCGGCTGGCGATTCCCACCAGCTACCGGGACTTGATCGCGCGCGCGTGCGACAGCCGCCTGGTCATCACCTACAACCCGTTCGAAGCCGGTTCGCTCTATCTCTACCCGCAGCCGATCTGGGAACGGGTCCGGGATCAGGTCAACGCGTTGCCCAGAACCAAGAGCGTCAGCCGCACGCTGCAGCTGAAGCTGGTGGGCGCGGCGACCTTCGTCGAACCCGACGGCAACGGCCGCATCGGCGTGCCGGCGAGCCACCGCAGCGCGGTCGGCATCGAAAAACGCGCGGTGTTGCTCGGGATGGGCGACAAGTTCGAACTATGGAGCGAGCAGGCGCACCACGCGCAGATCCGCATGACGCTCAGCGATGCGGATCTAGGCGAGGCGCTGCTCGACCTGCAACTGTGACCGCGGGTGGCGCGGGTGCAGTGCCCGCCCACCTTCCGGTGCCGCACTTGCCTGTCATGTACGCGCAGGTCATGGAAGGGCTGCGGATTCGGGAGGACGGGACGTATCTGGACGGCACGTTCGGACGCGGCGGTCATGCCCGTGGCGTGTTGCGACAATTGAATGGCGGAGGTCGGTTGCTGCTGATGGACAAGGACCCCGAAGCGATCCTAGTCGCCGAACGCGAGTTCGGCGCGGATCCGCGCGTGTCGATCCATCGCGGCAGCTTCACCGACCTCGCCCAGTGGACGCTCGCGCAGCAGGGGCTCGACGGGGTGCTGTTCGACCTCGGCGTGTCCTCGCCGCAGCTGGATGTCGCGGAGCGCGGCTTCAGCTTCGGCAAGGACGGTCCGCTCGACATGCGCATGGACCCGGACAGCGGCGAAAGCGCGGCGCAGTGGCTGGCGCGCGCCGACGATCGCGGGATCGCCGATGTGCTGTGGACCTACGGCGAGGAAAAGCAGAGCCGGCGCATCGCGCGAGCCATCGTCGCCCGTCGCGACGAAGTAGCGCTGACGCGCACCGCGCAGTTGGCCGACCTCATCGCGTCGGTAGTGCCGCGCGGCGCGCAGAAGATCCATCCCGCGACCCGCAGCTTCCAGGCCATCCGCATCTTCATCAATCGCGAACTCGAAGATCTCGAGCGAGGCCTCGACGCCGCGCTCGCGGCGCTGAAGCCCGGCGGCCGGCTCGCGGTGATCAGTTTCCATTCGCTGGAAGATCGCATCGTCAAGCGCTTCATCCTCAAGCACGCCAAGGCGCCGCCGGCCAACCGCCGGATGCCGATCGAGATCGCGTTCACCCCGACGCTTGCGATCATCGGCGGCTCCCAGAAAGCCAACGACGCCGAACTCGCGGTCAACCCGCGCGCCCGCAGCGCCGTGCTGCGCGTGGCCGAGAAGCTGGAGGCCGGCGCATGAGCCTGCGCCTGATCGTCGCCGTGCTGATCCTCGCCAATCTGATCTCGGCGATCGGTGTGGTCGATGCGCGATACAGCCACCGCCAGCTGTTCGTCGAGCTGTCGCGGCACGAGAAAGCGCGCGACGAACTCAACATCGAATTCAGCCAGCTGCAGCTCGAGCAGGCGACGTGGGCGGAGAGCAACCGCATCGACCAGATCGCGCGTATTCGGCTCGGCATGAAGACGCCCGAGCCGGCCGACATCGTGGTGGTGCGTCCATGAGCTGGATGACCTCGTTTCGCGAACGCTGGCAGCGCCGCAGCGACCGTCGCGGCCCGGCGCCGCGCGGTCGCGCCCATTTCGATCTCCGCGGCCGGCTGATGCTGGTCACTGGCGCGCTCGGCGTGTGCGCGCTGGCCCTGGTCGCGCGCGCGGTCGACGTGCAACTGGTGCGCAGCGCGTTCTATCAGCAGCAGGGCGACGAACGTTTCCTGCGCGAAGTCGTGATCCCCACCAGCCGCGGCATGATCACCGACCGCAACGGCGAACCGCTGGCGGTGTCGACGCCGGTCGAATCGATCTGGGCGAACCCGCAGGAAGTGCTGAAGTCGCCGCAGGCATTGCCGCGGCTCGCCGCGGCGCTCGGCATCGACGCCGATCAGCTCACCCGCAAGCTGACGCAGCGCGCGGACAAGGAGTTCGTCTATCTCAAGCGTCGGATGAATCCGGCCGAAGCGCGCCGGATCCTCGCGCTGAACGTCCCAGGCGTGTCGTCGCAGCGTGAATACCGTCGCTACTACCCGCAGGGCGAAGCGATCGCGCACGTGCTCGGCTTCACCAATATCGACGACAGCGGCCAGGAAGGCCTGGAGCTTGCGTTCGACGAATGGCTGCGCGGCACCGCCGGCCTGAAGCGGGTGATCCGCGACCGCCGCGGCCGCACGGTCGAAGAAGTCGATCTGGTACGCGCCGCCGAACCGGGCAAGAGCCTGACCCTCACCATCGACCGTCGCATCCAGTTTCTGGCCTATCGCGAACTGAAGCGCGCACTGCTCGAAAGCGGTGCCACCAGCGGTTCGGCGGTGGTGATCGACGTCGCCACTGGCGAAGTGCTGGCGATGGCGAATCTGCCGTCGTTCAACCCCAATGCGGTCGGGCTGGGCAATCGCGATGCGCACCGCAACCGCGCGGTGACCGATCTGATCGAGCCGGGTTCGACGATGAAGCCGCTCACCGTGGCCGCCGCCCTGGAAGCCGGCGTGATCACGCCCAAGACGATGTTCAACACCCATCCCGGCTGGATTGCGAACGGCAAATACCGCACGACCGATACCCACAACTACGGCATGCTCGATACCACCGGCGTGATCACCAAGAGTTCCAACGTGGGCGCGGCGAAGATCGTGCACATGCTGCCCAACGGCGATTTCTACGACTTCCTCTCGCGCTTCGGCTATGGCCGCAGTACCGGCAGCGGTTTTCCCGGCGAAAACCCCGGGCTGTTGCCGAAACCCGCGCGCTGGAGCGGCACCAGCAAGCAGACCATGTCCTACGGTTACGGCCTGAGCGCCACGCCGCTGCAGATCGCGCACGCCTACGCGACCCTGGGCAACCGCGGCCGCGCGATCGTGCCGACCTTCGTCAAGGGTGAAGTGGGCGAAACGGTGCAGGTGCTCGACGAACGGATCGCGCGCGAAGTGGTGCGGATGATGCAGACCGTGACCGAGCCGGGCGGCACCGCGACCCAGGCCGCGATTCTGGGCTATCACGTCGCCGGCAAGACCGGCACCGCGCGCAAGGCCAGCAACGGCGGCTATTCGCGGCGTTACTTCGCGTTCTTCGCTGGTCTGGTGCCGGTGGACAATCCGCGCTTCTCGATGGCGGTGGTGATCGACGATCCCGATCCGGCACGCGGGTATTACGGCGGCGTGGTGTCCGCGCCGGTGTTCAAGAACGTGATGGAAGGCGCGCTGCGGCTGATGGACGTGCAGCCGGACGACATCGAGACCTGGCTCGCGGCGCAGGCTGCCGCCGACGCCAAGCGCAATCGCCAGGCCGGCGTTGTGCCCGCTGCGCCCAAACCGGCCGCGATGCTGCCCGTTGCGCCGCTGCCCGCCGCGCTGGTCGAAGCGATCGACGCGCTGCCGGCCGCCGGAGGCGCGCGATGAGTCGTCGTATGCCTCTCGCGGAGCTGCTCCCCGATGTCGCGGCCGTTCCGCATGCGCTGGAAATCACCGGCATCGTGCAGGACAGTCGGGCGATCGAGCCGGGTGATGCGTTCGTGGCGATCGCCGGCTTCGGCGCGCACGGTTTGAATTTCGTCGCGCAGGCGAAAGCCGCCGGTGCGATCGCGACCTTGTTCGA
>JAYUUH010000622.1:0-7114 GCA_043754745.1 Lysobacter sp. | reverse complement strand
CACAATGCGTTCATCCAAACTCAATTCTTGATAACTTCTCATCAGTGCAACATACCTACTTCTGTCAGGGTGTTGCACGTGGAGATTGAAGCCGCCCTGCTCTGTTTAGGCATTCGCCGCAAGCGTTGACTACATCAGGTCGTCTCTGCCGCCGATAGCCTGCAAGTGGTATCGATCGAGGCTCATTCCAGGTGCTTATCCGAGCAATCAACGGATACGCATAGCATCCGGAGGTATCATTCGTGAACGTCCACGCACATGCATTCGTCCACTTGCGACAACGCGCGGTGTGAGCCGGATCGATACCGCCGAACGACGATGTGGCTTTGCTGTTTCTGTCCATTCGCCGTGCCGGACTTCCGGCACTTGTCCGGCATCCGGTTTCCAGCATGATCGCGATGGGCCCGTGCGGCGGCGCTGCGCGGACAGGCGACACATTTCCTGGAGACTTCCATGACTCGTTACACCACGACCGCGCTGGTCGCATTGCTCTGCGCCGCCGCGTACATGCCCGCGAACGCGCAGGCGAAGAAAGAACCGTTCACCGCTGAGCGCAGCTGGAAGATCCAGCGCATCGGCGCACCGACGCTGTCGCGCGACGGCCGCACCATCATCGCGCCGGTCACCCGTTTCGCGATGGACGAAGACAAATCCTACGTCGACCTGTGGATCTGGAACGCCGACGGCAGCGGCCAGCGCCGGCTCACCACCGATGCGGCGAACGACGGCGCGCCGACGATCAGTCCCGACGGCAAGTCCGTCGCGTTCACTTCGCAGCGCGGCGACGACAAGGCGCCGCAGCTGTACGTGATGCCGCTCGGCGGCGGCGAAGCGCGGCGGTTGACGAAACTCGCCACCGGCGTGCAGAGCCCGAAATGGTTCGCCGACGGCAAGCGCCTGGCGTTCGTGTCGCGGGTGTTCGCCGATCTGCCGCTGGCCGATCAGGGCAAGCGCCTGGACGAACGCAAGGATCGCAAGATGACCGCGATGGTCTGGGACGCCGGCCCGATCTCCGCCTGGGATCAGTATCTCGACGAGCGGCAATTCCACGTGTTTTCGGTGGCGTTCGACGCCGCCGCCGATGGCGCCGACATGCCCATAGTGCGCGCGCTGACGCAGCCGAGCGGGATGCAGTTGCCGCGCGGTGCGGTGCAGGGCACCGATGGCCATTTCTCTGTTTCGCCCGACGGCAAGGAGCTGGCGTTCGTCGCCGATTCCGACCCCGCGATCAACAACAGCGATAACGACGTCTTCACCGTCGGCATCGCCGCGGACGGCAGCGGCGGCAAGGACGCGCGCAATCTCACCGCAGGCAACAAGGCCAGCGACGGCGGGCCGCAGTACAGCCCTGACGGGCGCTATCTGGGTTTCGTGCAGCAGCGCATCCGCGGTTTCTACGCCGACAAGGGCCGGTTAATGCTGCAGGACCGCCGCGACGGCAAGACGCGCGAACTGTTCGCCGACTGGGATCGCAGCGCCGGTGGTCTGGTGTGGTCGCGCGACAGCCGTCGCCTGTACGGCGCGATCGACGATGCAGGCACCGTGCGCGTCTACGATCTGCCGCTGGACGGCGCGCCGCGCAAAGTGACCGCCAGTGCATCGTTCACCGGGCTGGCGCTTTCGGACAACGGCACGCTGGTCGGCCTGCGCGAAAGTTTCGTCGAACCGCCGACGCTGGTGCGGATCGATGCCGGCAGCGGCGCCGCGACCAAGCTCTCGACGATCAACGACGCGCTGCTGGCGGCCACCGAGATCGGCACCTACGAATCGGTGACCTACAAAGGCGCGAACGGCAAGGACATCCAGATGTGGGTGAACTATCCGCCGGGCTTCGACCGCTCGAAAAAATATCCGTTGTTCATGCTGATCCACGGCGGCCCGCACAACGCCATCACCGACGGCATGGCCTTCCGCTGGAACGCGCAGGTCTTCGGCAGTTGGGGTTATGTCACCGCATGGCCGAACTTCCACGGCAGCTCGGGTTTCGGCCAGGACTTCGCCGACTCGATCAATCCCGAGTGGGCCGAGCAGCCGTATCAGGATGTGATCAAGGCCGCAGACTGGTTCGCCACGCAGCCGTGGATCGACCGCGAGCGCATGGTCGCCGGCGGCGGCAGCTACGGCGGTTACTTGACGACGCTGATCCTCGGCCGCGAACACCCGTTCAAGGCGCTGGTCGCGCACGCGGCGGTCTACAACCTCTACGGCCAGTACGCGGCGGACTTCTCGGCCGATGCGCCGCGCTTCGGCGGGTTCTGGGAAGGCGACAACCGCGCCGTGCTCGAGCGCAATTCGCCGCATCTCGGCGCCGCAGCGTTCAAGACGCCGACCCTGGTCGTCCACGGCCAGTCCGATCTGCGCGTACCGGTGAATCACGGTCTTGAGCTGTACCACACGCTGTTGAACAAGGGCGTGCCCAGCCGGTTCGTGTATTACCCCAACGAAAACCACTGGATCTTGAAGCCGCAGAATTCCGTCTTCTGGTATCAGCAGGTCAAGACGTGGTTCGACGAGCACGCGCCGGCGCGGGGCTGAGCCGGTTCCCAGACGGGCGGTTGCGCCATGGCTTGCGCTGGCCGGTAGATGCTGCAGTGCAGAACGCCGGCAGATAGGAGTTGACTGCGCTGAATACGATTGTAGCCGCGGAACCGCATCGAACCTCCCAGATGCGGTCACGGTTTCCTTCGGCCCCGGTGCGTAGCATTCCGGCCGCGCCGGGGCCGCTCGACCTCCGGCGCGGGACCGCAGTCGAGATTGCCGCAGCCGTGCGGCGTGACTCGATGCGCATGTACGCTGCGGCTCAACAAGGAACGAAACTCATGAAGGAATCCGCTCGCAACACCCTGCGGCTGATCGTTGCCACGGCGATGCTGACCGCCGCGACCGCCCAAGCCCAGACTTGGTCGCAGCTCAATGCATTGCCTGGCACCATGGAAGGCATGCCGATGGTCAACAGCAACAACCCCGAAAGTGTCAGCCGCGAGGGTCTGCTGCTGGCGAGCGATCCGATGGTTTCGGCCGATTCCGGCAGGGTCAGCCGCACGCTCTCCACCGGAACCCTGGACACGATCTGCTCCAGCGGCGGCATGCGCGAGTTCGCGTTCTACATGCACCATCTGCTGGCGGCGCCGAGCGGCACCGATGCGCAGGTCGAACGCGTCTACGTGTTCCTCGAGCCTGCCGGCGCCAGCGCCACGTTCAACGCGTACGGCGCCGCGATCTCGCAGCGCGACATCACCGTACCGGCGGGGCAGACGACGCTGGACCCGGGCAAGAGCCCGAGCTATTCGGTGTCGGTGGCCTCGTTGACCGGTGCCCTGCCAAGCTGGGTGACCAGCAGCGCGAACGGATCGGCGTTCATCAACATCAGCAATCAGACCATCACCGGCACGTATGCGCTGGCCAGCCTGCGCGGTACTCAAAGCGCATCGCTGGATGCGCGCATCAAGGTGCGCGTCACCTCGGGCTGCGTGAAGGTGCGGGTCGTCGCGGCCTCGGCGGCGACTGGTTCGGTCGCGCTCGCCGACAATCTCGGCAAGCGGCTGTACGCATGGGGCAACGTGGCTTCGACCTACAACACCTCCGGCCAGCAGCTCGTTTTCGGCGGCGCGCCCTGCTCCAGCCGGCAGCCGCAGAACGGCAACGGCACCTATAACTGGATCGGTTGGGGTCGATCGGCCGGCATCTATGCCTACGAGCGTTGGGCTGGCACCAATACGGTCTCGCTGACCAGCAGCAGCCAGAATTTGGGTTACAAGTTCCTGGCCGCACCGTCGAATCTGATCAATACCACCAGCACCGGCACCACCACGCCCACCGGCGCCTGCAACCCGACCACCACCGATCCGTCGCCGTCGAGCAACGCCCAGCGCGCGCCCGCACTGCGTCACTACACCACCAACAGTTCGGGTGCGACCGGCGGCCGCGACAGCGATCCGTGGACGACCGCCAACTACGGCGCCGAGTATCTGATGACCCATCGGGTGACCAACAACAGCGGCGCCTGCATCACCGCCCGCCTGCAGATCACCATGTATCCGGCGCAACAGCAGTGCTCGACCTACAGCGCCGGTGCGGCCACCCGTCATTGGGATGGCGCGTTCAAAGTCACCCAGAACGGCGTGCTGCAGCCGATCGTCCGCAATTACGTGAAGTGCAACGAATCACCGGGCTCGACCAACCCGAACATCCCCTCGGCACGGGTGCCGGTCAGCACCATCGCATCAAAGGTGATGACGCCGGGCGAACAGGTGACCTGGCTGGTGCAGGGCTTCATACCCGGCCTCATCTCGGCCCCGGGCGCTTTCCTGGTGAATTCGGCGCCTGCGACCTGCCCGTGATCCTGTTCTGCCGCACGAAGAAGAGACTGTCGCGATTCGCGACCCTGCGCGACGCGCCGGGCGCGGCGAAGTGGTCGAGATCTTGCACTCGCCTTGATGGCAGCAAGAATTTTCCGGCAGAACGGCAAATGTCATCTCAAGTTGGGCTTTCGGTGGCGTAGCGACAGCCACCGTGGGCCTGCGCGAGCCCGAATGCACGCGACGCCCGGACTGAAGGAGATTTCCTGAACTCAAGGGTTCTTTTTTGCAGTGCAGCGTGCGTTGAGATAACGATTCCTTCACGATGCTCGCGCATCCCGACGTGGGGGAGGGAGCAAGCCCGTTACCGGTTCGACCGGGGCGGGCTTTTTATTGCCTGCGTCCAAGCGCTGCCGGTGTTTTTCTCCGAAGATGCGTTGCCGCGTGCGGGGTCGCAGGCGTGGGGATGCCAGAATCCGCGCATGGATCACCCCGAACCCGCGCTTTCCGCTGTCGCCGACCGCGCCCTCGCGCGTCTGCGCGCAGTGCATCCCGATCTGACCGATGACGCCGCGACGCTGGCGCGCATCCGCGCGCTGGCGATCGCCAGCGACTTCGCCATCGATGTCTGCCTGCGCCAGTCCGCGCTGCTTCCGCGGCTGCTCGGCGACGACGGCGCACTGCGGCAGCCGCTGCCGACCTTGGCCATCGAAAACCGCGCCGATTGGCCGACCCTCCTGCGTCGTTTCCGCCTCGCCGAGTCGGTGCGGCTGATCTGGCGCGATGTGCAGGGGCTCGACACGCTCGACGAGACCCTGGCCGCGACCACGCGCCTCGCCGAAGATTGCCTGCGGTGCGCGCTTGCCGCTCTTGAGCGCGAGTTCGAGCAGCGTTCCGGGATCGTGCGCGGCGCCGATGGGCTGCCGGTACGGCTGGTGGTGTTCGCGCTGGGCAAGCTCGGCGGCGGCGAGTTGAACTTCAGCTCCGACATCGATCTGGTCTACGCCTACGAGCAGGATGGCGATAGCGATGGCACGCGCGCCCTTGCCGCAGAGGACTACTTCGCCCGACTCGGCCAACAACTGGCGAAGCTGCTCGACGAGGTCACCGCCGAAGGTTTTTGTCACCGCGTCGACCTGCGGCTGCGGCCGTTCGGCACCGCCGGCCGCATCGCGATGTCGTTTCCGGCGATGGAGCATTATTTCCAGCGCGAAGGCCGCGACTGGGAGCGTTACGCCTGGCAGAAGGCGCGTGCGGTCGCCGGCGATCTCGACGCTGGCGACCGCTTCCTCGACACGCTGCGGCCGTTCGTCTATCGCCGCTATCTCGATTACGGCGCGCTCGACGGCCTGCGCGAAATGAAGGCGACCATCGCCGCCGAAGTCGCGCGCAAGGACATGGCCGAGGACATCAAGCGCGGCCCGGGCGGCATCCGCGAGATCGAATTCCTGGCGCAGGCGCTGCAACTGATCCGCGGCGGGCGCGAAGCGCCGCTGCGCGAACGTCGCCTGCAGCCGGCGCTGCGCGCGCTGCGCGATGCGCGGCATCTCACCGGAGACACCTGCGACGGCTTGATCGCGGCGTATCGGTTCCTGCGTCTGCTCGAAAACCGCCTGCAGATGCTGCGCGACGCGCAGACCCAGCAGTTGCCGGAAGATCCGATGGCGCGTACGCGGCTGGCGCAGGGCCTGGGCGAACCCGACTGGTCAGCGCTGTACGCGCGGCTGCAGACGCACCGCGAGCGCGTGAGTCGGGAATTCGACGTGTTGCTGGCGCCGCGCGGGCGCGCTGCGCAGCCGGACGCGCTGGTGGCCTACTGGCGCACGCTGCGCGAGGAGGCCGGCAGCGCCGGCGCGCCGGATGCCTTGCGCAACGAGGGGTTCGAGCAGGTCGAGGCGGTGGACCAACTGCTGCGCGACTTCGCGCGCGCGCCGGGCGTGCGCGACCTGTCGGACGCCGCGCGTATCCGCCTCGACCGGCTGATGCCGGCGCTGCTGGCCAGCGTCGCGGTCTCGGCCGAACCGTTGCTCGCGCTGCGCCGGCTGCTGGCGGTGCTGCACGCGATCCTGCGTCGCGCCAGTTATCTCGCCCTGCTCGACGAACAGCCGGGGGCGCTGTCGCGGCTGATCGACACGCTCGCGCGCAGTGCGTTGCTGGGCGAGCGCTTGGCCGCGCATCCGCTGCTGCTCGACGAATTGCTGGATGTCCGCGTCGCCGGGCCGCTGCCGCGACCCGACGAATTCGTCGCTGCATGCGCGGCCGCGTTACAGCACGACGATTCCGAAGCCGCGCTGCTCGCGCTCAACGAAGCGCGCCAGGCGCTGAGTTTCCGCATCGCGCTGGCGACGCTCGACCGCCGCGTCGACGGTGCGGAGACCGCGCGGATTCTCGCCGCGCTGGCCGATGCGATGCTCGACGCCGCGCATCGGCTCGCGGTGCGGGAACTCGAAACCCAGCACGGCCGCATCGCCGGTTTGCGCTTCGCGGTGCTGGGTTACGGCAGCCTCGGGGGACGCGAACTCGGGTTTGGCTCCGACCTGGATGTCGTGTTCGTCTACGACGCGCCGCAGGACGCGACGTCGGAGGGCGCGGCGTCCAATGGAGCGCGCCCGCTGGACGCGCCGCGCTGGGGGGCGCGGCTGGCGCAGAAGATCGTCGCGCTGCTCGGCGCGCAGACCGGCGCCGGCCGGCTCTACGAAATCGATGTGCGCCTGCGCCCGGACGGCGCCAAGGGACTGTTGGTCTCGACGATCGCCAGCTTCGAGGATTATCAGCGCCAGCGCGCCTGGACCTGGGAGCATCAGGCGCTGGTACGC
>JAYUUH010000621.1:0-7115 GCA_043754745.1 Lysobacter sp. | reverse complement strand
CCGCCCCCGTGACCCTGCCACCGATGCCCCGCACGACGCCGGAGCCCTCCGAACGCCGTCGAAACCGCCCCGCAACCCGCGCGGTGAGCCTCCACCCGGGAGCCCCGCCCCGTGCTTGAGCTGTCGGTGGTCGTCGCCCTGATCCTGTTGAACGGTTTCTTCGCCATGTCCGAAATGGCGCTGATGACCTCGCGCAAGACGCGTCTTAAGCACATGGGCGAGCACAGCCGTGGGGCACGCAAGGCGCTGGCCTTGGCCGAGCATCCGGACAATCTGCTGTCCACGGTGCAGGTCGGCATTACCTCGATCGGCGTGCTGACCGGGGTGTTCGGCGGCGAAGCCATCGGGCTGGCGGTCGCGAGCTGGTTCGGCGAAGGGTTTCCCGCCCTGCAGGAATACGCCCGTTCGGTCGGTATCGGTACCGCGGTCACGCTGATCACCGCCGGTTCGGTGATCTTCGGCGAGCTGGTGCCGAAACGCCTGGCATTGACCAATCCCGAGATCATCGCCAGTAAGGTCGCAATTCCGCTGGACCTGCTCGCGCGCTTCGCCAACCCGCTGGTGCGCACGCTCGGCGCGATCAACCGCGGCGTATTGCGCATCCTTGGCATCCGCGACGACGCCCGCAACGCGATCACCGAGGAAGAGATCCAGATGCTGGTGAGCGAAGGCCACGAGCAGGGCATCATCGACGACGACGAACGCAACATGATGCAGCGGGTGATGCGTTTGGGCGACCGCACGGTCGAAAGCATCATGACCCCGCGGATGCGGATCGTGTGGCTCGACGCCAATGCCACCTTCCACGAGAACCTCGCAGAAATGCGCGAGACCCCCTACTCGCGCTACCCCGTGTATCGCGGCAGCGACACCGAAGTGATGGGGTTGCTGGAGGTGAAATCGCTGCTCGACCGGCTGCAGGAAACCCAGCCGGACCTGTTCGCGACCCTGCGTCCGGCATTGTTCGTGTCCGAGTCCACGCATGCGTTGAAGCTGCTGGAAATCTTTCGCGAGGAGCAGCAGTCGCTGGCGCTGGTGGTGGACGAATACGGCGAGATCACCGGCATGGTCACCGTCAACGATCTGATGGGCGCGGTGCTGGGCCGGCTGCAGTCGGGAGAAACCCCCGATTCGGGAGCGCTGGTGGTCGAACGCGCGGACGGTTCGCTGCTGGTCGACGGCTCGCTGCCCGTGGACGAGCTGCGCGAACTCATCGGCCAGCGCCTGCCGCATCTCGACGATCACGACTATCACACCGCCGCCGGCATGGCGATCGCGCACTTCGGACGGATTCCGAACACCGCCGAATATTTCGAGTGGTCCGGCTGGCGGATCGAGGTCGTCGATCTCGACGGCCCGCGCATCGACAAGCTTCTGCTCACACGGATCGAGAGTACGGTTGCGGACGATGACGACTGAGCCGCAGCCCCCCGAAGGCAAGGTCTTGCCCCTCGGCATGCGCGCGGTGCTCGACACCCTCTGCGATGGCGACCCCGACGACCATCTGGCGCTCCGGGATCTCATCGGCGGCTTGGGGCGCAGTACCTTCGGGGTGCTGCTGTTCATTTCCACCATCCCCGCCTTCATCCCGATCCCCGGCGTGGCCGGCGCGCTCAGCGGCCCGCTGGTGGTGCTGGTCGGGCTGCATCTTCTGATCCTGCTGCGCAAACCGTGGCTGCCGGAGTTCGTTGCCCGTCGCGGGCCGCAACGCAGCACGCTGATCCGTTTCGATCGCGCCAGCGACCGCTGGCTGCACTGGCTGGAAAAACTGGTGCGGCCGCGGATGACCGCGATGATCGACCACCCGGTGGCGACGGTGTTCACCGGGCTGCAGCTGGTCCTGCTGGGCGTGCTGCTGGCCTTGCCGATTCCGTTCACCAATTTCATGTTCGCCGGGCTGTTGCTGGTCTACGCGCTGGCGCTGCTGGAACGCGACGGCGCGCTGATGCTGCTCGCATGGGTGGCGGGCGTGGTCGCGATCTATGTCTTCGGCGCGGTGTCGGGGAACCTGGCCGCGATGCTGTGGGCCTGGGTCGCCAAGCTGGGCTGATCGGCCGAGCCCTGTAGGAGGCCTTCAGGCCGGCCCAGTCGGTACCCAACGGGCGACGCCAATAAGGCCGTGCCAACGGCTGAACGGATTGAAGCAATTCATCGGGGCTGAAGCCCCTCCTACAAAACATCGCAGCACCGACATGCGAAGACTCAACCGACCAGCGTGGTGAAATCGCGCATGTTCATCGGGTGGCCCAGCCAATAGCCCTGGGCCAGATCGCAGCCGCGCGCGCGCAGCAGGTCGTACTGCCCTTCCTTCTCCACGCCCTCGGCAATCACGGTCATGCCCAGCGAATGCGCCATCGCGATGATCGCGGTGGTGAGCGCCAGATCGTCCGGATCGCGCATCACGTCGGCGATGAAACTGCGGTCGATCTTCACGCCGTCCACCGGCACCCGACGCAGGTGACTGAGCCCGGAGAACCCGGTGCCGAAATCGTCGAGCCAAACCTTGATGCCGATATCGCGCAGGCCGGCCAGGATCTGCCGGGCCTGTTCCTCGTCGCCGAGCACCGCGGTTTCGGTCAATTCGATATGCATCGACCGCGGCGGCAGGCCGCTCTCGGCCAGCGCCGACAGCACGTGTTCGCGGAAGTCGCCGCTGCGCAGTTGGCGCGCGGACACGTTGACCGACACGAAGAGTTCTTCGGCGCCTTCGCGATGCCAGCGCACGGCGTCCTTGCAGGCGGCGCGGAGCACCGCCGGGCCGATGATCTCGATCAGGCCGCTCTGTTCGGCGACATCGATGAACACCGACGGTGCGACCTGCCCATGCACCGGATGCTGCCAGCGCAGCAGCGCTTCGGCGCCGAGCAGGGTCTTGTCGGCGATCCGGTAGATCGGCTGGTAGACCAGGCTCAACTCGCCGCGCTCCCAGGCGCCGCGCAGGTCCTGTTCGATGCGCACCCTGCGGGTCACCGCCTGGTCCATCGCGCGGCTGTAGAAGCGGTAGCCGTTCTTGCCGGCGACCTTCGCCTGGTACATCGCGATGTCGCCGTTCTTCATCAGCATGGTCGCGCCGGACGCGTCTTCCGGGAACAGGGTGACGCCGATCGAAGCGCCGAGGAACACCTGTCGATCCTGCACCACGATCGGCCGACTCAGCTCGGCGACCAGGGTCTCGGCCAGGTGCGTCGCGCTGGCGCGCACATCGGTCTGTTCGTTTTCGCCGTAAAGCAGGATCACGAATTCGTCGCCGCCGAAACGCGCGAGCTCGCTGGCGCCGCCGCCGATCCGCTCCACCGATTCGCGGATGCGGTTGGCGAACTGGATCAGCACTTCGTCGCCGACGTCGTGGCCGAGCGTGTCGTTGACGCGCTTGAAATCGTCGATGTCCGCGAACAGCAGGGCGAGCTGGCGGCCGACGCCGCGCAGTTGCATCAGGCGGTGATCGAGGGTTTCGCGGAACGCGAGGCGATTGGCCAGGCCGGTCAGCGAGTCGGTATAGGCCATGCGCCGCATGTCGCGGTCGTGGCGCGCGATGCTGTCGGCCATCCGCGCGAAGGCGCGCACCAATGTGCCGACTTCATCCTTGCGGCCGTTGATCGGCAGCACGGTATTGAAATTGCCCGCCTCGATCTCGCGCGCTGCGTCGGAGAGCTGGCGGATCGGACGCACTAGTGCGCGCTGCAGCAGCAGGCCCACCAGCACCGCCAGCGAGACCAGCATCAACAGCAACAGACCGATCCACGCCAGATGACGCCTGCCGAGCTCACCCAGAAGCGCGGTGATCTCGCGATTGACGTGCGCTTCCTCGGCGCGGATCTTGGCCAGCGAGTAGCCGATGCGAACGCCGCCGAGGCGCTGGTCGCCGAGGCGGATCGGCGTGGAGATGTCCATCACCGCGTCGCTCTTCAGCACCTGCAGGTCATCGGCGGCCACGATCTGCTGCGCCAGCGGATCGGACATCTGCTGCCCGAATGTCGGGATATCGCCGGAACCGTCGTGGACGATGCTGCCCTTGGCGTCGTATACCAGCACGTAGCTGACATCGGCCTGCTTAAGGATGCTGCGCGTGGTCGCGCCGATGGCGTCGAGATCGAAGTAATAGGCCGGATTCACCAGCATGTCCGCCACCTGCGAGACCTGCGCTTCGCCGCGCTCGCGCAGTCGGCCGTACACCAGCGTGCGGGTGGCATCGCGGCTCAGTTGCAGCACCTCTTCCTGGGTCGCGGTCTGTCGTTGCCAGATCAGCACGACCGCCGCCAGCATCATCACCATGGCGAAACCGATCACCGCCATGAACTTGGCGTGGAGGCCATCGAAGAATGTCATGCCGCGCGCCTCATTCGACCGCGGCCCTCACCTGCACCACGCCGCCGCGCAGCCGATCGAGCACCTGCCGGGTGTCGCCGTCGATCGGCATGAAGCGCGTGGTGCGGAAAAAATGCTGCAGGGCCTCTCCGGCGAGCGGATCGCCAGCGGCCTCGATCAACACTTCGCGCAGGCGCGCCTGCACTTTCGGATCGAGATCCCCGCGCACCATTTCCAGCGCGCGCGGCACCGATGCGGTGATGTGGATCACTTCCAGATCCTTGCGGTACGACGCCGGCAGGCGCGCGGCGTTGTTCCAGTCGATGTCGCTCATCGTCCCGGCATCGACTAGGCGCTTGTGGACCCACGCGCCGATGTTCAGCTCGGAGCGCGCGAACACATAACCCACGGTCCCGCCGGAGGGCTTGTCCATCGGCGACAGCAGCAGGCTGAGCGACATGTTCCTGCGCAGCAGTTCGATCGCCGGCACGAAATAGGCGCTGGTGGAGGCGTTGTTCTGGAAGGCCACGCTGCGCCCGCGCAGGTCCTCCAGCGTATCCAGACCGCTGTCGCGGCGGACGAAGAACACCGTGCGATAGCGGCTGACGCCGTCGCGCTCGGTCAACAGCATCGGCAGCGCATCGCCGCGCTCCTGCAGGAGCATGGCGGTGCCGGCGGTTTCGGTGACCCAGTCGACCTGCCCGCGGCGCAGGTAACTGGCCATCTGCTGGGCATCGCGGGCCATCAGCACCCGGCCCTCGCGGATCCCCACCCCAGCCATCCGCGGTACGACGTAATCCAGCAGCGGCTTGAGCTGCTCGTAGTGACTTCTGGGATCGTCGCTGATGCGCCCCAGGACCAGAATGTGACGCTGGTCGTCAGCCGATGCCGTAGCGGGCAGCAGCCCGGCGAAGAGGAACAGCGCCGCCAGGAACACGGAGACACGATTCAAGATCGATGCTCCGCCAGACGCGGGAAGGCGGTGGAGCGGCAGCACGATGCGGCGACGGCTGCAGGTTCGCGCGTGTCGCTGGAAACCGCATCACGTTCGCGGCGATGGCGCGATCCGGCCTTCGGCGATGTCGGCCATGCGTTTGGCGTCGGCCAGCATTCCACGCAAAAGGCGGATATCGCGGGCGTCGAGGCCGGCGCGCAGGAACAGTCGGCGGAACTTGCCCATGGCCGCCGCCGGTGTCCGGCCTTTGTGAAAATCGATCGCATCCAGAGTGTCTGCCAGTTGCAAAAAGAAACCTTCGAGTTCGGCGTGGGTCGCGGGCGGCTCGCTCCGCCCCTCATGCTCGCGTGCGGCCGCGACGGATACCGGCGCGGGCACGGCCGAATCTTCCGTTCCAGCTAGACGCAATTCATATGCCAAGACCTGGACCGCGGCGGCCAGATTGAGCGAGCTGTAGTCGGGGTTGGCCGGGATGTGGATGGCCGCGTGGCACAGCTGCAGTTCTTCGTTCTCCAGCCCGGTACGCTCACGGCCGAACACCACCGCGACCTCGCCACCGGCCCTGGCCGTCGACAGACTTCGCGCGGCGGCCTGCTGCGGGCTCAACTCTTCCAGCGCGATCCGGCGGCTGCGGGCGGTGCATCCCAGGACCAGACGGCAGTCGGCGACCGCTTCGGCCAAGGTCTCGACCCGGACGGCGGCCTCCAGCACATCGTTGGCGCCGGCCGCCAGCGCGTAGGCGTCGGGGTCGGGGAAGCGCTGCGGCGCCACCAGCACCAGTCGCGAAAGTCCCATGGTTTTCATCGCCCGCGCCGCGGAGCCGATATTGCCGGGGTGCTGGGTGCCGACGAGAACGATCCGGAGACGTTCGGCGGGGAAGGATTCGGAGGCGGAAGACATGCCGCCAATGGTAAACTTTCGCGCCGGTCCCTGCGCCGGACTGTTCTTTTCCCCCGCCCTTTTCGCTTGCGCCCCTCGGTGGCGCCCGGAGTCGTTCGCGATGCTACAGCCCGCTGTCAATGTCATGGTCAAGGCGGCTCGCGCCGGCGGCAATATCCTGTTGAGGCACATGGCCCGGCTGGATGCGATCGATGTGGTCGAAAAGGACCGGATGGATTACGCCTCGGAAGTCGACCGATTGGCCGAAGTCGCGATCGTGAAGGAACTGCGCCGCGCGCAGCCGGAATACACGGTGCTGGGCGAGGAAGGCGGAAAGCAGAAGGGCAACCGCGGCCCCAGCCGCTTCACCTGGGTGATCGATCCGCTTGACGGCACCAGCAATTATCTGCGCGGCATCCCGCACTGGTGCGTGTCGATCGCGCTGTGCGAAGGCCCAGAACCACTGCATGCGGTGATCTTCGACCCGCTGCGCAACGAACTGTTAACCGCAAGCCGCGGCGGCGGCGCCCAGCTCAACGGCCATCGCATCCGCGTCAGCGAGCGCAGGGAGCTGCAGGGCGCGATGCTGGCCACCGGATTCGCCCCGCGCGAACGCAAGCGCGCCGAGGCCCAGCTCGACTGCATCAAATCGCTGCTGGTGCATGCCGAAGACATCCGTCGCGGCGGTTCGGCCGCACTGGACCTGGCGTATGTGGCCGCGGCCCGTTACGACGGTTATTTCGAAGCCGGCCTGATGGCGTGGGATATCGCCGCCGGCGTGTTGCTGGTCCGCGAAGCCGGCGGCCGCGTCTGCGATTTCCGCGGCGCCGCGCTGGGTCCGATGCATATCGACGCCGCCACCCGCCAAGTCGCAGCCGCCAACGTGCGCCTGATCGATGGCCTGCAGCAGGCGATCGTCAATACCGGTTACGCCAAGAGCTTCGACTGACCGTCTTGCGGTGTAGAGCGGAGCAAA
>JAYUUH010000620.1:0-7124 GCA_043754745.1 Lysobacter sp. | reverse complement strand
AGCCGTTTCCGAACCATCCTGCATGCCTCATGAGCCGTCATCGTTGCACGGCGACCGTGCTTCGATGTCGACAGCGTGCTGAAAATCCATCCCGGCTGTCGCGATGCGACAACCGGGCTACGGGTGTGCGGTCATGACGAATTCGGCTCCACCCCCGTATACCTCGCCCTCGGCCGAATCAATTTCCCCTGCGCCTGCTGTTCCAGCGCATGCGCCAGCCAGCCCGCGAGACGCCCGGCCGCGAATATCACCAGCGCGGGCGTGGCCGGCAGGCCGTTGACGTGGCAGATCGCGGCGAGCATGAAATCGATGTTCGGCCGTTGTCCGCTGACCTCTTCGGTCGCCGCGACGATGGTTTCCAGCGCCGCGAGTTCCGCCGAGCCCTCGTGCAACACGCGCACCCGCGCCAGCAGTTCCGCGGCGCGCGGGTCGCCGTGCGGGTAGAGCGCATGACCGAAGCCCGGGAGATCGTCGCCGCGCTGCCAGCGCGCGGCGATGACGTCGTGCGCGGACGATCCCTGACAGGCATCCGCGATCAGCGCGTACGCCCGTGCCGTTGCGCCGCCGTGGCGTGGGCCGGACAGCGCGGCCAATCCGCTGCATACCGTCGCGTGCAGATGCGCGCCGGTCGAGGCGACCACGCGCGCGGCGAAGGCCGAGACATTGAGTTCGTGATCGGCGCACATCACCAGCGCGGCGCGGACCAGATCGGCGAAGCCTTCGTCGCCGGGTTTCCAGCAGCAGGCCAGCAGGCGATGCACCGGTCCGGCGAACGGCGGCCGAGCCACCAGCAGCGCGGCGTTCTGGCGCAGCAGGGCGGCAGCGATCTCGTGCCGCACCCGCGGCGCGGAGCTGAAGGAGTGGCGCACGTCCAGCGCCAGCAGCGGGATCGCGGCCATCGCGCGCTCCAGCGGCGGCAGGTCGGTGTTCCCGGCGATGCCGGCGACGTGTGCGGGCCAAGTGTCGATGAGGTCGGCGGCGAATGGATCTTGGTCGCCACAGTCCCACAGCAGCCGCGCGATGTCTTCCAGATCGGCCCCGTCGCGCAGTGCGCCGATGGCGGAGCGCCCGCGGTAGTAGGGGCCGTCCGGGCGAATCAGCGAGATCTGCGTTTCCAGCACCGGCAGGCCGCGGTCGAGGCTCTGCGCGGCCCCGCTGGCGGCGCCGCGACCGGCGCGCTTGCGCTGCGCCAGCCGCTCCACGTCCCGGCGCAGGTACAGGCGGCTGCGGTGGTCCGCGCCGGGGCGCGACTCCAGCAGGCCGCGGCTCACGTAGGCGTAGAGCGTGGCTTGGCTGATGCCGAGCAGGCGGCAGGTCTCGCGGGCTGTCAGCAGGTCGGTGGTCATCGCGATGTCGGCAGTGTGATGTCGATAGATTGATTGAGCGGATCAAGATTGATCAACTATCGCGATGGTGCCAGATTGCGCCCCACGGGAGGCCATGGCACAGGCCGCCGCCCGGCCCGATGCCCCGCACGGGCATGACCCAGATGAGGAGTCGTCCGCAATGAGCAACCCATCCGCAGGGGCGCCGCGCTCTCCAGGCGCAATGTTCCGCGCCGCCCTAGCCGAAGAAACCCCGCTGCAGGTGATCGGCGCAATCAACGCCAATCACGCGCTGCTGGCCAGGCGCGCCGGCTATCGCGCCATCTATCTCTCGGGCGGCGGCGTCGCCGCCGGGTCGCTGGGGCTGCCGGATCTCGGCATCAACACGCTCGAAGACGTGCTGACCGACACCCGCCGCATCACCGATGTCTGCGACCTGCCGCTGATGGTCGACATCGATACCGGCTTCGGTCCCAGCGCGTTCAACATCGAGCGCACGATCAAGTCGCTGATCAAGGCCGGCGCCGCGGCCTGCCACATCGAGGATCAGGTCGGCGCCAAGCGCTGCGGCCACCGTCCGGGCAAGGAAATCGTGTCGCAGGGCGAAATGGTCGATCGCGTGAAAGCGGCGGCCGACGCGAAGACCGATGCCGACTTCTTCCTGATCGCGCGTACCGACGCGATCCAGGTCGACGGCGTCGATGCGGCGATCGAGCGCGCCATCGCGTGCGTCGAAGCTGGCGCCGACGGCATTTTCGCCGAGGCCGCGTACGACCTCGACACCTATCGGCGCTTCGTCGATGCGGTGAAAGTGCCGGTGCTGGCCAACATCACCGAATTCGGCAAGACCCCGCTGTTCAGTCGCGACGAACTGGCCTCGGCGGGCGTCGCGATCCAGTTGTTCCCGCTGTCCGCGTTCCGGGCCATGAACAAGGCCGCGGAAAGCGTGTACGACGCCATCCGCCGCGATGGGCACCAGAAGGCCATGGTCGATATCATGCAGACCCGCGAGGAACTGTACGACCGCATCGGTTACCACGCATTCGAACAGAAGCTCGACGCACTGTTCGCCGCGAAGCAATGAACTAAGGACGAGATCATGAGCGACAACAACAACCAGACCCTTCCCAAGCCGAAAAAATCCGTCGCGCTGAGCGGCACCCCTGCGGGCAACACCGCGCTGTGCACGGTCGGCCGTAGCGGCAACGATCTGCATTACCGCGGCTACGACATCCACGATCTCGCGACGAAATCGACGTTCGAAGAAGTGGCGCACCTGCTGGTCCACGGCGCGCTGCCCACCGCATCGCAGCTCAAGGCCTACAAAACCAAGCTCAAGCGCCTGCGTGGCTTGCCTGCGATCGTGCAGGAAGCGCTGGAACTGGTGCCGGCCAACGCGCACCCGATGGATGTGATGCGCACCGGTTGTTCGGTGCTGGGCACGGTGCTGCCGGAGCGCGAAGGCCATCCGGCCAGCGAAGCCCGCGACATCGCCGACCGTCTGATCGCCAGCTTTGGTTCGATGCTGCTGTACTGGTGGCACTTCACCCGCAACGGCGACCGCATCGATACGCAGACCGACGACGATTCCGTGGCCGCGCACTTCCTGCACCTGCTGCACGGCGAACCGCCGAGCGCACTGCACGAAAACGCACTCGACAAGTCGCTGATCCTTTACGCCGAGCACGAGTTCAATGCGTCGACGTTCGCGGCGCGGGTGATCGCCGGCACCGGTTCCGATCTGCATTCGTGCATCACCGGCGCCATTGGCGCCTTGCGCGGGCCGAAGCACGGCGGCGCCAACGAAGTGGCGATGGATATCATCAGCCGCTACGACACAGCCGACGCGGCGGAAGCCGACATCTGCGCGCGCATGGAGCGCAAGGAAATCATCATCGGCTTTGGCCACCCGGTGTACACCATCGGCGATCCGCGCAACCCGATCATCAAGGAACTTTCGCGCACGCTCTGCGCCGATGGCGGCAATCAGACGCTGTTCGACGTGTCCGAACGCATCGAGACGCTGATGATGGACACCAAGAAGATGTTCCCGAACCTCGACTGGTACAGCGCGTCGGCCTATCACATGATGGGCATTCCGACGCCGCTGTTCACGCCGCTGTTCGTGATCGCGCGCACCACCGGCTGGAGCGCGCATGTCATCGAACAGCGCGAAGACGGCAAGATTATCCGCCCCAGCGCGAATTACGTGGGGCCGGAAGACCGCGATTACGTCGCGATCGAGTGTCGCTGATGCGCGTGGACGGCACGTGAGTACGGACTGGCTCATTCCGGCGGAACAGTGGGGCGAACACGCGCTGGTCGTGTTCGTCACCCTTGCTGTCACCGCGCTGGTGGTGGTGATCCACTACGAGGGGCTGCACTGGCTCGCGCGACGCTATGCGGTGCGTGAAGCCAAGCGCGACCGTCGCGCGATGCTTGCGATCATCTTCGCGCTGCTCGCGCTGCATGTCGTCGAAATCTGGTGCTACGGCATCGCTTATTGGGGCTTGCTGGTGGTGCCCGATGCGGGCGCCATCCACGGGGAGCAGGGATTCGACACGCTGTTCGATGCGATGTATCTGTCGGCCACCACCTACACTACGCTGGGCTTCGGCGATCTCGCGCCTGTGGGCGCGATCCGTTTCGTGTCGGGAATGGAATCGCTCACCGGGTTGTTGATGATCACATGGTCGGCATCGTTCACGTACCTGGAAATGTCCAGGCTGTGGACCGGTACGCGCGACCGTTGAGTGCGTCCTTGCGAATGAAAGAAGCCGCGCATTGCGCGGCTTCTTTCGTATCGACGCCGGTGCGCGTTACAGCGATCGGCTGATGGTGAAGCTGCCGAACACCGGCGGCTCCTTCTGACCTTCGAATTCGCGGCTGCGGTAATAACGGGCCAGCGCGAACTTCCAGCGCCCCTTGGTCAATGCCAAGCCCGCGCCGACTTCGCCCACGAACGGACGTTTGTCGACGCTGTGGCTGTCCTTGAAGGTGTTGCCGTCCAGGGTGATGTCGCGCAGCACCCAGCGTCCGTCGGTCGCCAAGAATACGTGGATGCCGAACGGTCCGCCCGTGCGTGGGCCGCGGGTAGGCGCGGTGTTCTCGCCGGCCGGTCGCAGCGGCGTGCTGCCGAAGTCGTCCGGCAGGTGGCGGCCGAAGCGCAGCTCTGCACCGGTGTTGGCGTAGGTGGCCAGATTGCCGACGCTGCCGCCGTAATGGGTGATCGCGTCCCAGCCCCAGATGCCGCGCTCCTCGGCAGAGAATCGCCGCATGCGCTCGTGCACGATCCGGAACACCGGCTCGTCGCGCAGCTGGTTGTCCCAGCCCTCGAACGGTGCGTCGCCGGTCGCGTCATGCACTGCGTTTTGTACCTCTTCGCCCCGCGCGGACGGACCCACGATGCCGAACCGCAGCTGCGTGGTGCGCAGCCGGTCGCCGTTGCGCGCGTTGTAGCCCAGTCCCATCAGCAGCACTGCGGCATAGGGTCGATCGTCTTCGATCAGATCGGTGCGGGTGAAGTCCTCGGGCGTATATAGCGACTGACTGAACGTGGTGACCATGTTCTGCTGCTCGAAACCTTCGGGCGTGAGCGCGTCGAGCTTGCGGTTGGCCCAGCGCGCTATACGCGGCAGACAGGGATCGTTCGTGTAATCGACCAGGTTCGGCGAGACCAGCGTTAGATGCACGCCGTTGGTATAACCTTGGTCCTGATTGCCCAACAGGTCGTTGTCGACGCGCAGGTTCACCGTCGGCGGCAGGTCGGTGCGCTTGTCGCAGATAGGTTTGGCAGCTTGCGCGTCCAGCGCTGCGGCGGACAGGCACAGCAGACCAATGTACAGGGCCGCGCGGGAGGACGCGATGGAAGCGGAGGGCGGAAACGGGTTGGACACGCGATGTTTTCCATGAAGATCGCCGAGTGGGTGCGGCGTAGGGCGGGTGGAGGAGGTCGCTGCGCACGGGGACAGTAAGCGCAGCGTTTCAAAGCAGACTTGCGTCCGAACAACGGCAGGACATTCCATGCCCATGCGCATGGTCTGCGCGCACAGTGTGCATGGCCTTGCGTTGTAATGCGCAAACGCCGTCGCTGGCGATTGTCGTTGCGACGCAGACGCATGCGGGTATGGCGTTCTGCACGGTGTCGTGCAAGATGCCTGTCGAAAACACTTGTCATCGTCTGAAGGCTGAGGCTCTGTCGTTCTTCGATACGATGCTATGCCGATGCAGGCGTATCCCGACGTAATGTCCCTGCATGAAAAAGCCGCGCATCGCGCGGCTTTTCTTGCCGATAACGCAAGGTCCTGCCTCAGCTCAGACCTTCGTCCTTCAGCACTTTCTGCACGGCCGGGTCTGCTTCGATGCGCGACGCAAATGCGGTCAGATTCTCAAGGCCGGAAACATCGACGCCGTTGTTGCGCGCCCAGCGCCAGGTCACGTACAGATATGGATCGGCTACCGAGCGGCTGCCGGCCAGCCATTCCCTGTCGGCCAGATGCGCATCGGCGCGTTCGAACAGCGTGCGTATTTTCACGCGCGCCGCATCCTTGGTCCTGTCGATCAAGGCGGCATCTTCGAGATAGGCGGTGCTGCCGAAGAGCGGATGAAAGGCTGGATGCACGTCGGAGTTCGAGAACGCGATCCACTTGTTCACTTCGGCGCGGCTTTTCGCGGTGCCGTCGCCGCCGAGGCCGCTTTCAGGATGCAGGTCGGCCAGATAATTGAGGATCGCCGAATTCTGCGTCAACAACCAGCCGTCGTGTTCCAGCGCCGGAACCGCGCCGGCAGGATTGATCGCGAGGAACTCGGGTTTCTTGCGGTCATCGCGATTGACCTGCACTGTTTCGTACGGTTTGCCGATCCATTCCAGCACGATGTGATCGGCGAGCGAACAGGCGCCGGGGGAGTAATAGAGTTTCATGGGCGGTTGCCTTGGAGTGATGGGGGATGAAGCCGAATGATGGTGTCCCGGACCGTGCGGTTCAACCGAGGCATGTGGAATGCAGTGTCGTCGGCGTGCCGACGCGCGATCGTTGCGACATGGCTGCAAATAAATCCGTGCAAAAAAGCGATGCCGGAAAAAGCGATGCAAAAAAGTCGCCATCAAAAACCGGATGCGGAAAACGCGCAAAAAAAAGCCGCAGAAACTGCGGCCATCAATCAATCGTCGAACTTTCGATACCGGTATCGAAACCGGCCGTGCGGTCATCCGCGGCCGGGTTTTTCCTTCTGCGATTTCAGCGACTGCACCTTGAGGAAGGTGTGATCGCCGATCTTCGCGACATGGTACGCATTGCGCCAGCTGGGCTGGGCGATGGACAGGGCCGCGAAGTGACTGGCGCCGGGAACGATCTCCTGACGCTCGCCATCGGGCAGCGCCCAGTTGCGCTCGGCTTCAAGCGCGATGGTGACCGCCTGCGACCAGGCTTCGGCATTGCTGAGCTGAGTGCGTGGCGACACGATGGTCGGCGCGAACTGTTTGCGGGCGGTGACGACATCGCACATCGAGTCGCCCCACAGGCCGCTGTCCTCGCGACGCAGCGCGACTTCGGCGACCGCCTGCTGTCCGCGGACAGGCTGGTTGCGTGCTTCCAGATACAGCGTGGTACTGAGACATAACGAATCGGCGGCCTGCGGGGGCAACACCGATGCGATCCAGAGGATCCATGCGAGCTTCATTGGAACTCCTTGCTTCGTTGCTTCGAGCCGAACGGTGGGTGGGTCAGGGCCCACAACATCGATACGGTGACGACATGGCGATAGACAGTCCGGCGTGACGCCGGGCGCTTGCGGGGATCG
>JAYUUH010000619.1:0-7143 GCA_043754745.1 Lysobacter sp. | reverse complement strand
GCACGCGGCCCGGCAAGACGTCGTCGAAGTGCGCCATCAACTCGACGTAGTCGCGGTAGTAGCGGCCCAGGTCGTCGAGGCCGTAGCTGAAATTCTGGCCGCGCGCGAAATGCTGTTTGAAACCGGAGAAGCAGCAGGCCAGCGGATGCCGGCGCGCATCGACGATCCTCGCGTTCGGCAGCATCAGCTGGATCAATCCCAGATGCAGGAAATTGTTCGGCATCTTGTCGATGAACAGCGGTGCGCCGGTCTTGCGCTGCACGCGGGTGCGGTCCAGATACTGCGCGCCGAGTTCGGCGAACGTCTCCGGCGGCAGTTCCGCCAGCACGTCGTGATAGCTGGTGGAAGCCTCGGCGTCGCGACGCAGTGCGCGGGTCATCGCGATGATCTCCGGCAATTCCATCGTGCCTTCCACCGCGGAATGGCTGGAGAGGATCTGTTCGAGCAGCGTGGAACCCGAGCGCGGCAGGCCGACGATGAAGATCGGATCGGGCGCCGGATCGCCGCAGCCGGCGCGATCGGCGAAGAACTCCCGGGTGTAGATCTGCTTGGCCTTGGCGACCCGCGCGCTTGTGTCGCCGGCGCGATAGGGCATGGTCTTCAGGCGCAGGGCGTTGCCGGCGGCGTAGTGCGCGAACGAATCGGCGTAGTCGGCGCGATCCTCCAGCGCCTTGCCTAGCGCGAAATCGAAATGGAAGCGATGCTCGGCGTCCAGCGGTTGGGCGGAACGATCGCTGCGCACGAGCTGCGCGCGCATCGCCGCGATCTCGTCGTCTCCGAAGCGGAAGGTCTTGAGATTGGCCAGGCTCCAATAGGCCTCGCCGAAGCAGGGATCCAGCGCGATGCTGCGCCGGTACGCAGCGATGGCCTCGTCCTGGCGCCCGGCGGTCTTCAGCGCGTGGCCGTGGCTCATCCATACCCGCGGGTTGTTCGGGTATTCGCCGAGGATCGCTTCGTACAGATCGATGCCTGTCCCGTACTCGCCGAGACGGCAGAGGATCGCCGCCTTCAGCGTGCGGCAGCCCGGATTGCGCGGATCGTCGGCGAGCAGCGTTTCGAGCTGGGCCAGCGCGGGCTGCGACTGCTGTTCGCGATGCAGCACCAGCGCGTAATGCTGCCGCGCTTCGCGGAATCCGGGCGCGAGCTCCAGGCAGCGTTCGAGCAGATGCAGCGCTTCTTCGCTGCGCCCGACCCGCACCGCCAGTTCGGCGAGCATGCGGATCGCGGCGACATCGGTCGGGTGTTGCTTCAGCCACTCGCGCAGCAGCGCTTCGGCATCGGGCAGACGGTTGTCGGCCAGGGCTTCGGCGGCCTGCAGCAGGCGCGGGTCACGCGCGGAATGCCGGACATAGGCCACATACGCAGCGTCGGCGCTTTCGGCGTCGCCGATTCCGCGCAGGTGATCGGCCAAGGCCAACCAGGCCTGCGGCAATGCGGGATTCAGCGCGAGTGCGCGATGCAGCGCCGCGATGGCATCGTCGCCGCGGCCGGCACGGCCGAACGCGAGCCCGAGTTCGCAATGCACCTGCGCCGCGCGCGGCTGCTCCCTGGAGAGCGGTTCCAGAATCGCCAGCGCCTCATCCGCGCGACCGCGGAGGCGATGCGAGGCCGCCAGCACCAGCAGCGCGGCGGGATGCGCCGCGACCACCCGCAGGATCTCGACGGCCTGCTGCCAGGCGAGTTCGGGATCGCTGCCGAGCAGGCGCGAAGCATGATTCAGGGCGATATCGAGACTGGCGGTGGCTTCAGACAAGAACGGTCCTGCTTCATCGGGTGCGGGCGAACGCTTAGGGGGCAAGCGCTTCGGGTCGGGCGGACAATCTACGCCGCGGGCGTTCGCGGCGTCCAGCGCGGAACGGCACCCCGGCAATCGGCTGCGTTAGCATGGCCCGATGACAGACCCGCGCGACAACGACGCCCCGATCCGGCCCTACGACAAGCCCGCCGGCGGCTGGGACGCCCTGAAATCCTCCTGGCAGGCGCTGCGCCAGCAGGATGCGGTGCTGCGCGGTCCCGGTACCCTGCTGCGCACCAACCAGCCCACCGGCTTCGATTGCCCGGGCTGCGCCTGGCCCGACCGCAACCCGCATTCGACCTTCGAGTTCTGCGAAAACGGGGTCAAGGCGGTCGCCAACGAGGCGACGTCGAAGCGGGTCGGCGCCGATTTCTTCGCCGGACACAGCGTCGCGTGGCTGGCGGAACAGAGCGACGAATTCCTCGAAGCGCAGGGTCGCCTGACCGAACCCATGGCCTACGATCCGGCCAGCGACCGCTACGCACCGATCGGCTGGGACGCGGCATTCGCGCGGATTGCCGCGGCGCTGAGCGCGCTCGCCTCGCCCGACGAAGCGATCTTCTACACCTCCGGCCGCACCTCCAACGAGGCGGCGTTCCTGTATCAATTGTTCGTGCGCGCCTACGGCACCAACAACATGCCCGACTGCTCGAACATGTGCCACGAACCCTCGGGCGTGGCGATGACCGAACAGATCGGCAGCGGCAAGGGCTCGGTCACGCTGGACGACTTCGAGCAGGCCGACGCGATCTTCGTGTTCGGCCAGAATCCCGGCACCAATCATCCCCGGATGCTGGGCGAACTGCGGCGCGCGGCGAAGCGCGGCTGCAGGATCGTGGCGTTCAATCCGCTGCGCGAGCGTGGACTGGAACGCTTCACCGACCCGCAATCGCCGACCGAAATGCTGGGCGGCGGCTCCACCGCCATCGCCTCGCATTATTTCCAGCCGAAGATCGGTGGCGATCTCGCGGTGGCGACGGGGATCGCGAAGGTGTTGATCGAGCGCGCCGACAGCGGAGGCGATGCACATGCGGTGGACACCGCATTCATCGCCGCCAATACCCACGGGTACGACGATTTCGCCGACTGCGTGCGCGACGTCGCGTGGCCGGACATCGAGCGCGAATCCGGTCTGGGCCGCACGCAGTTGCAAGTGGCGGCGCAGATCTATCTGGACAGCCGCGCCACAATCTTCTGCTGGGGCATGGGCATCACCCAGCACCGGCGCAGCGTCGCCACCATTCAGATGCTGACCAACCTGCTGCTGGCGCGCGGCAACATCGGCAAGCCCGGCGCCGGCCCCTGCCCCGTGCGCGGCCATTCCAACGTGCAGGGCGACCGCACGATGGGCATCCACGAAAAACCGTCGCCCGCATTCCTCGATCGCCTCGGCGCCGAATTCGCGTTCGATCCGCCGCGCGCGCACGGCTTCGACACCATCGACGCCATCGAAGCGATGCGCGACGGTCGCGGCAAGGTGTTCTTCGCGATGGGCGGCAACTTCGCCGCGGCCACGCCCGATTCGGACGTCACCCACGCCGCGTTGCGCCGCTGCGCGCTAACGGTGCAGGTCAGCACCAAGCTCAACCGCTCGCACGTGGTGCACGGCCGCGAAGCGCTGATCCTGCCCTGCCTGGGCCGCACCGAAATCGATCTGCAGGCCGGCGGCCTGCAGGCGGTGACGGTGGAAGATTCCATGAGCATGGTGCATCTGTCCTCGGGAATGAATGCGCCGCATCGCGCGAACTGCTATCGGAGCCGGCGATCGTCGCCCGGCTCGCAGCGGCGACGCTGCCGCACAGCGCGATCCCTTGGCTGTCGCTGATCGAAAACTACGACCGCATCCGCGATCGCATCGCGAAGGTAATTCCGGGCTTCGAGGATTTCAACGCGCGCGTGCGTCATCCGGGCGGATTCCATCTGCATCATCCCTGCCGCGAGCGGGTGTTCCCGACGACGTCCGGCAAGGCGATGTTCTTCGCGCATCCGCTGATGGACACCGCTGTCGTAGGAGGGGCTTCAGCCCCGAATGAGCCATTGCGGAACTCTCCGGAATCAATCGCGGAAAATCCATCGGGGCTGAAGCCACTCCTGCAGTTAATGACGGTGCGCTCGCACGACCAGTACAACACCACCGTTTACAGCAGCAACGATCGCTATCGCGGGGTGCATGGCCTGCGCCGCGTGTGCTTCATCTCGCGCGCCGATCTGGATGCGCTCAGTTTCATCGATGGCGAACACGTCGATATCGTGTCGGTCTGGAACGACGGCGAACGCGTCGCCCGCGATTTCCGGCTGATCGAATACGACATCCCCGCAGGCTGTCTCGCCGGCTATTTCCCCGAAACCAATGCACTGGTGCCGTTGGGCAGCCATGCCGAGCGAGCGAGCACCCCGGCCTCGAAATCTATCCCGGTCTATCTACGCCGCGTGGGCGACGCCGCCACGCCATGAGCGAGGATGCGGCGCTCGCGCTGATCCGGTTGCTCGCGGCGGAAAGCGAACTATCGCTGCCGCGCGCCGCGAAGCGGCTATCGCTGAGCGCCAGCGAACTGCAGCGGCTGCTGGTCGCGCTGGGCGACGATACGCGCTTTGAAGGCCTCGATCTGGTGGCGCAGCGCCGCGATGGCGAACGCCTGTTGCTGCGGCTGACCGAACGCGGCCGCGCGCTGTGCGCGGGCACCGCATGAATACCGGCCTGCGCGCCCGCCAAGCGCTGCACATCGGCGAGGACGAAAGCCATCTGCGCGAAGAATGGGTGATCGAGGAAACGCCGGTCGCCCTGCTCTACAACGACCTGTCGTTCGCGGTAATGATGACCACGCCCGCGGATCTCGAAGATTTCGCGCTGGGCTTCGCGATCTGCGAAGGCATCGTGAAGACGGCGGAAGAATTCTCGCTGGTCGACATCGTTCGCAGCGACGACGGCATCGCCCTGCACGCCGCGATCCCGCAGCGTCGCTACGACGCCATCGAACAGCGCCAGCGCGGTCTCGAAGGCCGCAGCGGCTGCGGCCTGTGCGGCGCATCGAGCCTGCAGGCTGCCTTGCGCCCGGCGCGCAAGGTCGGTACAGGCCCGCGGTTGAACGCGGAGCGTATCCATGACGGTCTCGCGCGATTGTCGCGGCAGCAGCCTTTGAACGCACGCAGCGGCGGCGTGCATGCGGCCGGTTTCGTCGACGGCGAGCATCTGCTGGTGCGTGAGGATGTCGGTCGCCACAACGCCGTGGACAAACTCATCGGTGCGATGCTCCGCGCGAAACCGCGCAGCGATCCGAACGACGGCTTCCTCGCCATCACCTCGCGCGCGTCGTACGAGATCGTGCACAAGGCCGCGAACGCGGGTATCGCTGTGGTCGCGGCGATATCGGCGCCGACCGATCTGGCGATCCGCCATGCCGAGGCCGCCGGCCTCACGCTGATCGCGTTTGCCCGCGACGGGCGGATGAATGTCTACAGCGGACACGAAAGGTTGATCGACCCATAGAGCGGCCTTCAGGCCGCTGCCGCCTGTCCGGAAGCATGCGGTGGGCTGAAGCCCGCTCTGCGGAATATTTGTTTGCGGAGTGCGTGTCGGATCCAGTGCATCACCCCTGCAGCGCGATAGATGCGGACGATGGCGTTCCAGCCTATCCTTGGCGCTTTCGTTCAGCCGGAATACTCGACATGCGCCTGACTCCGCTAGCCGTTGCCCTGCTCACCGCCATGCTCGCCGCCGGCACCGCGACCGGCGCTTCCGCAGCGCCCGCCACGTCGACATCCGCAGCCACCGCCGCGAAGGCACTTGCCGACGCCACCGTCGACGCGACATTCGCCGATCTGAGCAAACGCTGGCTCGACGGATTCCTGAAGCTCAACCCGGTCGCTGCCACCCAGCAGGGCGACCATCGTTTCGATACCGAAATCGAGGATCTCAGCGCGACGGGCCGCACCGCGTATGTCGCATTCGCGAAAGCGATGCTCGCGGAACTGGACGCCATCGACGCGGGCAAACTCTCGCGGGAGAACCAGATCGACGCGGCGATCCTGCGCAATCAGCTTCAGTCCGACCTCTGGGGCATGGAGACGCAGCAGGCCTGGGCCTGGGATCCGCAGATGTACAGCGGGCTCGCCGGCGGTGCGATCTACAACCTCATGGCTCGCGAATTCGCTCCGCTGCCCGACCGCCTGAAATCGGCGACCGCGCGCATGGAGAAACTGCCGGCACTGTTCGCGCAGATGCGCGAGAACATCGACCCGGCGCGGGTGCCGAAGATCCACGCCGAAACCGTCGCGAAGCAGAACGGCGGCGTGATTGCGCTGATCGAACAGTTCATCGTGCCCAGCGCGGACAAGTTGCAGGGCGAGGACCGCAAGCGCCTGGATGCCGCCATCGAAGGCCTGCGCAAGGCCGTTGCCGAACATCAGCTGTGGCTGGACAAGACCCTTGTGCCGAATGCGAAAGGCGACTTCCGCATCGGCCAAAAACTCTATGACGAGAAACTCAGACTCGCGCTGATGTCGACGCTGTCTCGCGCCGAGATCAAGCAGCGCGCCGAAGCCGAATTGGTACGCGTGCGCGGCGAGATGTACAGGATCGCGCAGCAGGTGCTCAAGGACGCACCCGGCGCGCCGGCGATGCCCGCCGAGAACCCGACCGACGAACAGCAGCAGAAAGCGATCGAAGCCGCGCTCGAGCTGGCGTATGCGGACAAGCCGGCGCGCGACGCTGTGGTCGAGACCGCGAAGCAGACGCTGGCGCAGGCGACCGCGTTCACCCGCGCGAAGGACCTGGTCTCGGTGCCGGACGATCCGGTCGAGATCATCCTGATGCCTGAATTCCAGCGCGGCGTGGCGGTGGCCTACTGCGATTCGCCCGGCCCGCTCGACAAGGGCCTGAAGACCTATTACGCGATTTCGCCGATTCCCGACGACTGGACCGACAAGCAGACCGATTCGTTCCTGCGCGAATACAACACGCGCATGATCCATCTGCTGTCGATCCACGAAGCGATGCCGGGCCATTATCTCGAAGGCGCATTCTCGGCGCGGTATCCGTCCACCCTGCGCGGCGTGCTGCGCTCGGGCATGTTCGCCGAGGGCTGGGCGGTCTACACCGAGTCGGTGATGATGGAAGCGGGTTATCTCGACAACGATCCGCTGTTCCATCTTGTCCGCCACAAGTTCTATCTGCGCGCGGTGGCCAACGCCATTCTCGATCAGGGCGTGCACGTCGACAACTGGAGCAAGGAACAGGCGATGGAGTTGATGGTCAAGCGTACCTTCCAGCAGGAGCGCGAGGCCGAAGGCAAGTGGGTCCGCGCACAGCTGAGCAGCGCGCAGTTGCCGACCTACTTCGTCGGCGTGCA
>JAYUUH010000618.1:0-7148 GCA_043754745.1 Lysobacter sp. | reverse complement strand
CGGCACCGCCAGCGCAGTGCGCGAGGCGCTGGGGATCGCGGTCGAACAACACGACTACCGCCAGACCCTGTTCGTCGCCCGCGTCCGCGCCGAGCGCGCCCCCGATGGCACCGCCTGGGAACGGCTGACCGATCACGGCCCGACCGCAGTCCTGCCGCGCGGCGACGGCCATTACGGAACCATCCACGCCGTCGCCAGCGACGAAGCCGACGCGGTCGCTGCGCTCGGCGATGCGGCGTATCTCCAGCGCCTGCAGCGCGTCTTCGGCTGGCGCGCCGGGCGCCTGCTCCACGCCGGCCCGCGCAGCGTCTATCCGATCGTGCGCACATTGGCGCAGCGCATCGTCGCGCCGCGCGCGGCGATGGTCGGCAACGCTGCGCAGACGCTGCATCCCATCGGCGCCCAGGGCTTCAACCTCGGCCTGCGCGATGCTTTGACGCTGGTCGAGTGCATCGAAGACGGACGTGCGCGCGGCGAAGATCCGGGCAGCGCGTCGGTATTGGCCGAATACGCACGGCGCCGCCGAGAAGACCGCGAACGCACCATCGCGTTCTCCGACGGTCTCGCGCGTTGGACTTCGAATCCTTTCCCATTGGCCTCGCCGCTGCGCAGCCTCGGTCTGTTCGCGCTCGAGAACGATCCCGCGCTGCGTGCGATGCTCGTCGGCGGCGCGATGGGCTATCGCGGCGATGTGCCGCAACTCTGTCGAGAGATAACCGCATGACGCGCCAAATCAACGATCGTCGAACCTCCAACAGCCGTCTCGCCGATGCCGCCATCGTCGGCGGCGGCGTGGTCGGCGCCGCCTGCGCTCTGGCGCTGTCGCAGCAGGGTCTGCAGGTCACGCTGATCGAACATGCCGAACCGCCGGCGTGGCTGTCGGACGAGGCCGATCCGCGCGTGTACGCCTTCGCGCCCGACAGCGCGGCGCTGTTCGAATCGCTCGGCATGTGGGAAGCGGTGCGCGACGCGCGCGCGCATCCCTACCGGCGCATGCGCGTGTGGGACGCGGCCGGCGGCGACGAACTGCGCTTCGATGCCGATGCGTTCGCGGTGAAGCAGTTGGGCTGGATCATCGAGCACGCGCTGCTGCAGGATCGGCTCTGGACTGCACTGCGGCGCTCGAACGTGACCATGCGCTGCCCCGCGCGCGTGGTCGCATTGGAGCAAGGGGATGACAGCGCGACGCTCGAACTCGACGACGGCCTGCGCGTCGAAGCGCGCATCGCCATCGCCGCCGACGGTGGACGCTCGACATTGCGCGAACTCGCCGGCATCGGCATGGGCACGCAGGATTACGGCCAGCGTGGCGTGGTCGCCTACGTCGCCAGCGAGCGCCCGCACGAAGACACCGCATGGCAGCGGTTCCTGCCGACCGGCCCGCTGGCGTTCCTGCCCTGTTCGCCGAGAGACGATGCAACGAATGTTTCTTCGATCGTCTGGACATTGCCCGACGCCGAAGCCGCGCGCGTCGTCGAACTCGACGATGCGGCGTTCGCGGAAGAACTCACCCGCGCATTCGCCTCGCGTCTCGGCGACGTGCGTCCGCTGAGCCCGCGCATCGCATTCCCGCTGCGCCGCCAGCTCGCCGACGCCTATGTCGCCGGCCGCGTGCTCGCCATCGGCGACGCCGCGCACGTCGTACATCCGCTGGCCGGGCAGGGCGTCAACCTTGGCCTGCGCGATGTCTCCGCGCTGCGGGATATCGTCGCCGCCGCACAGCAGCGCCGTGTCGACTGGACCGCCCCGCATCGTCTCGCGCGCTGGGCCCGTGCCCGCCGCAGCGACGCCACCGCATCCGCCTACGCCTTCAGCGCGATCAACCGCGTGTTTTCCAACGATCACCTCGCGACCACGCTGTTGCGCGGGCATGCGCTGGGATTCGCTGGGAAGATCGCGCCGCTGAATCGCGCGCTCTGGCGACATGCGGCAGGGGTGTGAAGATGCGCGTCGTGGGTTTGTCCATGGATCTGCCGCTGCACCGGATTCAGCCGTTGAAAACATTGCCGGACGTTCTCGTGTGGAGGTATTCGTGAACCAGTCTGTCGATTCGCCGCGCAACGCCATCGTGCTGGCTCCCGATGAAGGCCGCGCGTATCCGATGGGCCGCATCGGCGCGGTATTCAAGGCCGATGGCGCGGAAACCGCTTCGTGTTACTCCATTTCCGAATGGTGGCTGGAGCCGCACACGCAAGGTCCGGGCGCGCATGCGCATCCCGAGGACGACGTGGTTCTACGTCATCGAAGGCACGATGAGTTTCCTGGTGAACGATGCGTGGATCGACGCCGCGCGCGGCGCGTTCGTGCTGGTCCCGGGTGGCGCGACCCACGATTTCGAGAATAGGAGCGATGCGCGCGCCGGAGTGCTGAATCTGTCGATTCCCGGCGGCTTCGAGCAGCACATGGCGGGGATCGTGGGCTGGTTCGCCGAACACCCGCCCGGGAACGCGGGCGGTTGAGTCCGGGCCCGACCGGTCACCAATCGGTCGGCTTGTAATCCTTGAGGAACTGGCCCCAGACGTGCCGTCCGGTGTTAATGCCGTCGATGATCGGGTCGACGATGCGCGCGGCGCCGTCGACGATATCCAGCGGCGGATGAAAACGTTCCTCGATGACCTTGCGCGCCGCGAGATCCGCGGGATCCTCGTCGGTGACCCAGCCAGTATCGACCGCATTCATGTGGATGCCGTCGCCGTGGTAATCGGTGGCGGCGGTGCGGGTCATCATGTTCAGCGCCGCCTTCGCCATGTTGGTGTGCGGATGGCGGGTGGTCTTGAACTTGCGATAGAACTGGCCTTCGACCGCGGAGACATTGACGATGTGCTTGTCGCGCATCGGCGCTTCGCCGTCGCGGCTGCGCATCATCAGCGGTTTCAGGCGGGCGTTGATGATGAACGGTGCGATCGCATTGACCAACTGCACTTCCAGCAATTCCACCGACGGCACTTCAGCCATCAGCAGTCGCCATGAATTGCGCGTGCGCAGATCGATCTGCTGCAGGTCCTGATCGAGACGACCCTGCGGGAACAGATGCTGCTGGCCGACCATTTCCTCCGCCAGCAGCGGAATCTGCGACAGCTCGGCGGCGCGGGTGATGCCGGCCAGCGCGTCGCGATCGCTGCCGCGCCCCTGCGCCGACAGCGAAGAACCGTCCGCACCCTCGGGCAGCATCGCGTACTGGCGCAGGCCTTCGTAGCCGCCCAGCAGCTTGCGCAGGTGCTCGGGCACGTCGTGCGCGGCGGCGGTTTCGCCTTCCATCATGTGCGCATAGAACTCCGGCGGACGGCGCACGGTCTGGCATGCGTTGTTGACGATGAAGTCGAGTCGGTCGCGGGTCGCGACCAGTTCGCGACAGAAGGCTTCGACGCTGGGCGTGTGGCGCAGGTCCAGCCCGAAGATTTCCAGGCGGTCGGCCCAGTCGCCGAAATCGGGTTCTTCCGCATAGCGTGCGGCGGAGTCGCGCGGGAAGCGCGTGGTCACGATCAAGGTCGCGCCTGCGCGCAGCAGCTTGAGTCCGGCCTGGTAACCGATCTTCACCCGGCCGCCGGTCAGCAACGCCACACGGCCGCGCAGGTTGGCGGTTTCGGTGCGCTTGGCGAAATTGAACTCGGCGCAGGCCGGGCACAGCTGATCGTAGAAATGATGGATCCGCGAATATTTCTGTTTGCAGACGTAGCAATGCTGCGGCTCGACAGATTCGCGCGGTTCCGGCGTATCGCTCTCGCGATCGTCGGCGACGAAATCCTGCGGCGGAAAATAATTCGGCGTGGTGAACACCGGACGGCGGCGCAGTTCGCGGATGCCGGTCTCGTGCAGCACCGCTTCCTCGCGCGCGACCTGCGCAGCGTTGCGCTCGCGCTCGGCGGCCTTCATTTTCTGCCGGCGCAGCACCGGATCGGGGTGATAGACGCTCGCCACCGCCTGATGCAGGCGGCCGCGATCCTCGGCGGGCAAGCGGTCGAGGAGGTCGCGGTCGGCGGCGATGGCGTCCAGGAAGGCGATACAGGCGCGGGCGTCGGCGGCGAGCGCATCGGCAGACCGCTCATCAGCGGCGCGCGGCGCGTCGATCGCGGCGCCCTGCGCGGGGTGGGACGATGAAGGCATTGCGGTCCAGGGTTCATGCGGCGACAGGCCGCCAGACCGCTTATTGTCGCGCGGATGGCTGCGGCATGCATGCCGAGGCCGCGCCGAGGGTCATTGCCGACCCCGCGGCCTTACTTTCCAGACCGGGACGAACGTATCCGTGCAGGTTGAGAACCGCCGCGTTTGCCGGCCTCAGGCGCTCTTCGCCAACACCGACCAGTCCTCGTGCAGGCCGCATTCGCGCTTGAGCCCGAAGAAGCGGGTGTCTTCCGCATCCATGCCGTCTTCGAGGCGACGGGTGGTGTGGATGTCGCCGATGGATACGTAACCTTCGTGCCACAGCGGGTGGTAAGGCAAGTTGTTCGCTTCGAGATACTGCCAGACATCGCGATCGGTCCAATCGGCGATCGGGTGCAGTTTCCAGCGGCCGTCGCGCAGTTCGAGGAAGTCGATGGCGGCGCGGGTGCTGGCCTGGCTGCGGCGCAGGCCGGCGATCCAGGTGCGTACGCCGAGTTCGCGCAACGCGCGCTGCATCGGCTCGACTTTGCGCAACTGGTTGTAGCGCTGGATGCCCTCGGCGCCGTTTTCCCACAGTTTGCCGTGACGCGCTTCCATCCACGCGATGCCGACCTGCGGACGATAGACTTGGAGGTTCAGCGACAGCCGCGTGCTGAGCTCGTCGACGAAACGGTAGGTCTCCGGGAACAGATAGCCGGTGTCGATCAGGATCACCGGGATGTCCGGTTTCGCCTGGGTGGTCATGTGCAGCGCGACCGCGGCCTGCGCGCCGAAGCTGGACGAGAGCGCGTGATGGCCGGCGAGGTGTTCGACCGCCCATTGCACGCGTTCCGGCGCGCTGCGCGTCGCCAGCCAGCGGTTCAGTTCGGCGAGCGCCTGCGGCGATTCCGCCGCGGTGATCGGGTCGGGAAGGCTCATGCGATCAACTCCAATGGCAATGCTTTGCCGGCCGCGATGCGGGGGTCGACGATGCCGCTGCGGACCAGGCCGCTTCTGACAAGAAAGTCGCCGAAACGTTCGGCATCGGTGCGTTCGGCGGCGTACTGTCGGAACAGCGGATCGAGGGTGTCGAGAATGGCGGTTTCGTCGATGTTTTCGCGATACAGCGTGTTCAAGCGCTGGCCGCGGTGGTCGGCGCCCAGCATCAGGTTGTAGCGGCCGGGCGCCTTGCCGACCAGGGCGATTTCGCCCAGATACGGCCGCGAGCAGCCGTTCGGGCAGCCGCTGATGCGCAGGTGCAGATCGTTGCCGTCGAGGCCATTGTTCGCCATCACCGCTTCGAGGCGATCGACGAATGTCGGCAGGTAGCGTTCGGCTTCGGCCATCGCCAGACCGCAGGTCGGCAAGGCGACGCAGGCCAGCGCAGCTTTGCGCAGCGGCGAAGCTTCGCGATGCGTGTCCAGCGCGTATTCGCCGACCAGTTGGTCGATCAGCGCGCGCTGCGCGTCGTCGAGATTCGCGATCAGCATGTTCTGGTTGGCGGTCAGGCGGAATTCCGACGGACCGCCAGCGGCATCGAGCAGCCTGGCGATTTCGCGCAGGCCGGTGAGGTGGCGCACGCCGTCGCCGCTTTCGGAAGGCTTGTCCCAGATACGGCCAGAGAGGATGCGCAGGGTCAGGTGCCAGCGGCCGTCGTCGCCCTGGTGCCAGCCGAATTCGTCGGCGTTGTGCGCGAACGCGAAGGCATGCGCCGGCGCGAAGGTGATGCCGGCGCGACGCGCGACTTCGAGCTTGAACGCTTCCAGGCCGTGATCGTCGATGGTGTACTTCAGTCGTGCGCGTTTGCGCACCGCACGGTTGCCCCAGTCGCGCTGGGTGGTGACCACGGCTTCGGCGACCGGAATCACCTGGTCCGGCGCGATGAAGCCGATCACATCGGCGATCCGGGGATAGGTTTCGGCATCGCCGTGGGTCGCGCCCATGCCGCCGCCGACGCTGACGTTGTAGCCGAGCAGAGCGCCGTCGTCGCCGACGACCGCGATGAAGCCGAGATCCTGCGCGAACACGTCGACGTCGTTGCTCGGCGGCACCGCGAACGCGATCTTGAACTTGCGCGGCAGATAGGTCGCGCCGTAAATGGGCTCCTCTTCTTCGCCGCTGCCGGCGACCTTTTCTTCGTCCAGCCAGATTTCGTAGTACGCGCGGCTGTTGGGCAGCAGGTGCTTGGACACGGCTTCGGCCTGCGCCTGCACCACGGTATGCACCTGCGAGAGATACGGATTGGAGGCGACCGCGATATTGCGGTTGACGTCGCCGCAGGCGGCGAGGGTGTCCATCAGCGCGGCGTTGATCGCCTGCATGGTCGACTTGAGTTCGCCCTTAATCACGCCGTGGAACTGGAAGGCCTGGCGGGTGGTGATACGCAGGCCGCGCTCGGCGAAGGTGGTCGCGATGGCGTCCAGTTTCAGCCACTGCGCCGGCGTGACCACCCCGCCCGGCGTGCGCGTGCGGATCATGAACGAGAAGTCTGGCTCGAGCTTCTGGCGGCGGCGCTCGTCGCGCACGTCGCGATCGTCCTGCTGGTAGCTGCCGTGGTACTTGATCAGGGTCTGGTCGTCGTCGGCCAGCGCGCCGGTGACCTGGTTCGACAGCGATTCGACCAGCGTGCCGCGCAGACGACCGCTCTGCTGTTTGATGTCTTCGACCGAGTGGGCGCTCATATCAGGATGTCCATCTCAATACACGTCCCGCGAATAACGCCCCTGCGATTGCAGGGTGTTGAGGTAATCGTTGGCGTCTTCGGCCGACTTGCCGCCGTGGGTGGCGATCGCGTCGAGCAGCGCCGCGTGCACGTCCTTGGCCATGCGCATGGCGTCGCCGCACACGTACAGATGCGCGCCGCCTTCCAGCCAGTCGAACAGGGCGCGGCCATGCTCGCGCAGCTTGTGCTGCACGTAGACCTTGTGCGCCTGGTCGCGCGAGAACGCGAGGTCGAGACGGTGCAGTTCGCCGCGCTTGAGCGCGTCCTGCCATTCGATCTGGTAGAGGAAATCGCTGCGCGCGTGCGGGTTGCCGAACAGCAGCCAGTTGCGTCCCGATGCACCAAT
>JAYUUH010000617.1:0-7149 GCA_043754745.1 Lysobacter sp. | reverse complement strand
TGCCACCAGCAGAGCTTCAGCCTGCATCGCGGACATCTTGCCGGCCTGGTTGAAATCGACATCGAAGCGCACCGAGCCACCGGCGAGGGCGTGGCTACGGTCGGCCCCTGCGCGCAGCACGGCCGTGCTTTCGGGCTCGAAGACGTGGACCAGATAGCGGCCCTCGGCTTTCGGCACGCGCACGGTGTAGGTGTCGGCGCCTTCCTGGCGGTCGAGCTTGGCGATGACCGAACCGGCCTGCACGTCCATGCCGGCCTTGGTCAGCTGTTCGGCGGTGGCGATGTTCTCGAGCTTGGCCGCGCCGCGGCTGTCGTTGACCTGCAGTTCGTCGCTGCGCAGCGCGCGGGCGCCGCGGGTCGGGCTGATGCGGATCAAGCTGCCCGGCGCCGACATCTTCAGCTGCACGCCCTTGTCGAGCGCGGCGGCATCGACCGTTTCCCAGTATTCGCGGCTTTGCGCGACATGGAGCTGCGAGGCGAACACCGGCTGTTCCGGGTCGAGTTTCCACGCGAACGAAACCGGCGCGCGCTCGATCTGCGCGGAGGGCGCGGGCAGGGCGACGAGACGGGAGGGGGCCTGGTCCTGGGCGCCGGCCGGACGCAGCGGTTGCGCGGCGACGGCGGAGAAGGAGTACAGCGCGAGAGCGATTGCGATTGGAAGTCTCATGGCGTTGTCCTCACTGGCCCGCATCGGTGCGGAGAATGTTGTTCAGGCCGAAACAGGCCCGACGGCTCTGGTTGTGCGACAGCGGTTCGCCACCGGCCATCCGCGATGTGTCGTAGAACCACACCGAACCGGCGCCGGATTGACTGCTGCAGTTGAGGAAGCCGTCGGAACAGCCGTCGAGCCAGTTCTGGGTGATTTCCAGACCGACGTTCTGGCTATAGCCGCCGCAGTAGCTGTCGCCATCGAACGGCGAGGAGTCGACATCGGTGCCGACCACGCTGCGGAAGGTTTTAGGCAGCCCCGGACGGCCGCCAGTGCCGTACAGCTAATGGGCGTTGTAGAACACCATCCAGCTGGTCTGCTGCTGGCGGACGCCGTCGTTCTGGTAGCCGAGCAGCCAGCCGACCGCCGCTTCGAAGACCGTGCCGTTGATCACCGCATCGGCCAGCGGGGTGCCGGTCGAAGAGGGCGCGAGCGCATTGACGCGCACGGTCTTGTTGATGATGTTCGGATAACGGCTGTCGTAGGTCGGGTTCGACAGGATCCAGCGCATGACGTTGCCGCCGTTGGAATGCGTGATCACGATCAGGCGGGTGATGCCCTTGTTGTTGATGAAGGTGGTCAGTTGATCGGCCAGGCAGCCCGCGGCGCGGCTGTCCCACCAGTACTGTCCGAAATCGCAGTTGATGACGGCGTAATTCGCCGGATTCGGCAGGCCGCCGCGCACGGAGTCGACCATCGCCGGCTGCCAGTAGTCGTTGTAAGCGTTGGTTTGGACCCCGGTCCCGTGGACGAACGCCACGCCGGTATTCGCGAGCGCACACGGCGCCGCCAGAGCGAGCAAGAGCCCGCAGAGGTATCTACGCACTTGGTAATCCCCTCGTTTGTTTCAAGTTCCGTGAATGAGGGCGCGGCAAGAGGCCACGCCCGTCCCTGACCTGCCCGCATCCCCTGAGGCGTGGCATCGCGACCGAGGATACGGAGCCGTATTGACAGTGTCATGCTGCATTGCGACAAAGCGATGACCGGTTACAAGCGCCCGATCAAGCCACTCAGAACTCCAGATCGAGCGCCGCGCAGAGGTAGTCGACGAACGGCCCGAGCTGCTGCAGATCCTTGCCCAGCGTGGCCAGCAGGCGCGGCCCGGTCATCGTCGCATCGTCGATGTTGCGGATCGCGACATGATTCTTGCGGCGCAGGTCGTCGATATGGACGAAGTCGGCCGGGTATCCGCGCGGCGGCCGCACCAGCATCTCGCTGTCGTCCAGATCGAAACGCTTGCGGAATGCGGTGCCGTGCGCGGCGTTCGCCCAACTGCCGGGATTGTCGACGATGAAGTGGCGTATCCGGCGCAGGGTTTCCGGTTCCGGGTGCCACAGTCCCGCAGCGATGAAACAATTGCCCGGCTGCAGGTGCAGATAGAACGAAGGCGCCTCCACTTCGCGGCTGCGCGCATGGAACAACCGCGCGCCCTGCCAGAGTTTGTACGGCGCCTTGTCGTTGGAAAAACGGGTGTCGCGATGGATGCGGAACAGCGAGCCGCCGACGGTTTTCGGATCGGCGCGATAGTGTTCGCTGACCTCGCGCAGCGCGGGCTGCAGGTCGGTGATCAGCGCCAGGAACGGCGCGCGGATATGCTGTTCGTAGTCGGCTTTGTGGGCGTGGAACCACTCGCGGTCGTTGTGGCGGCCCAGTGCGCGGAGGAATTTGAAACTGCGTTCCGAGAAGTAGTTGCTCATAAAGGCTTGCTCATGCGGGCCTGCTCATGCCAGATCGGTCTCCAATGTCTGCGCCCAGGCCTGCAATTGATCGAGCAACGCCTGCGCATGGCCGTCGTCGGCGCGCGCGACGCGCAGCGCGTCGATCTCGGCGCGATGGCTTTCGAACGTGAATTCGGACAGGCCGCAGTCTTCGCACAGACGGCTGCGGCGGTAGTCGCGCCAGCGTTCGGCTTCGGCCATTGACAGCGTTTCCGGCCAGTTACGGGCGCGATAGCGGAACAGCAGCTCCGGCAAGCGCGGGTCTTTGAACGCGAAATCGCGCTGGCCCAGCACGGTCGGCGGCGTGCTGCGCACTTCCGCGAACTTGCGCTTGTCGCCCTCCTGCAGGAAGCCGTCGTACAGCGAACCATCCTCATCCGATGGCGCGAATTCGGCGCGCCCGGCGTAGATGCGGCGGATCTTTTCCGCGAGCGCGGGGCCGGCTTGGCGCAGTTGCTCGACGCGCGACTCTGCCAGCGCCGGATCGATCCTCAGCCGCTCGAAGTCGGCGTCGCGCAGATGCGCCCACTCGATCAGCATCGGGCTGCGGTTGAGATGCACTTCTTTCAACGGGATCCGCGCTTCGCCGGGCGGCAGATCCGCGGCCGGCGTGTAGAGGCGGTCGGCGATCTCGTCGGCTTCGAGCGTCAGCAATGCATCCGGCGATTCGTTGAGATCGAAGACCACGATGCGGTTGTCGATCTTCGGATGGCGGATCAACGGCGCGACCGCCGCGGCGCAGAGTCGCGACGCGTGAAAACGCTGCGACACGTGCAGCACCGGCGTCATCGCCACGGTGTCGAGCATGCGCGCGGCGAACTTCTTGTCGCGCAGCTTCAGGGTGTAATCCCACAGTTTCGGCTGCGCGTGCTTGAGCTTGCGGGCCATGCCGATCAGCGCGCGCACGTCCGACAGCGCCTCGTGCGCATCGCCTTCGCGCACGCCGTTGGCTTCGGCCAGATGTTCGAGCTTGAACGAAGGCGCGCCGTCCTCGCGCGCAGGCCAGTCGATGCCCTCGGGCCGCAGTGCATGCGCCAACCGCATCACGTCGAGCAGATCCCAGCGCGAATTGCCGCCGCGCCACTCGCGCTCATAGGGATCGTAGAAGTGGCGGAACAGGCCGTGGCGGACGAATTCGTCGTCGAAGCGCAGCGAGTTGTACCCGAGGCTGCAGGTATCCGGCGCCGACATCGCTTCGAAGATCCGCGCGAAGGCATCGGCTTCGGCGATGCCTTCGCGGAGCGCGCGCTGCGGCGCGATGCCGGTGATCAGGGTCGCCGTGGGTGAGGGCAGCAGGTCGTCGGCGGGGCGGACCAGGAAATCCCAGGGCTCGTCGATCTGCCTGAGATCCGCGTCGGTACGGATCGCCGCGAACTGCGCGATCCGGCTCCGACGCGGGTCGGTACCGAAGGTTTCCAGGTCGTAGAACAGGAAGCTCGCGGCCACTCAGACCTCCACGTCCAACGGCGACAGTCGCGCGTGGACCATGCGGTCCACAGCGTCCCAGTCGAGACCATTGAGGCTGTCGCGTCCAGCCGTGGCTTCCACCAGCAGCGCGCGCTGGATCCGGCCGCGTTCGTAGGCGGTGGCGTAGGGCAGCCGGTTGAACGTCACCATCGCGTAGCGCGGGACGAAATGGCCCGGATGGCGCTCGGCGAGCGCGCGTTCGAGCTCGCGCTGCAGGAGGAAATCGGGGTCGTCGACGCGATCGCTCATTTCCCGGTAGTTTTCCAGCGCCATCTGCTGGATCGCGACCGCATTCGGTTTGCGTTCGGCCTCGAACGCCGCGAACGCGGTCGCCGTATGCGGATCGCGTTCCAGGTGCGTCGCGAGCGCAACGCAGTCCTCGAACGCGCAGTTCATGCCCTGGCCGTGGAACGGCACCATTGCGTGCGCGGCGTCGCCGAGCAGCACCGCGCGGCCGTCGAGATGCCAGCGGTCCAGATACAACGTCGCCAGCATGCCGGTCGGGTTGGCTTCGAAATCGCGGCGCAGTTCCGGGATCAGCGGCAGCGCATCGGCGAAATCGCGCGCGAACAGCGCTTCGCCCTCCGCGCCGTCGCGCACGGACGCGAAGCTGGTCCTGCCTTCGTTCGGCATGAACAGGGTGACGGTGAAGGTGCGCTCGTCGTTCGGCAGCGCGATGCACATGTAGTCGCCGCGCGGCCAGATGTGCAGCGCATTGGCTTCGAGCTGGAAACCGCCGTCAAACCCGGGCGGAATCTCCAGCTCCTTGTAGCTGTGCGGCATCACTTCGATGCGTTCGCCCAAATCCGAGACCTGCATCATCGCCGCGCGCAGATTGGAGCCGGCGCCGTCGCTGCCGATCAGGGCGTGGAACGGGTGCGCGATGGCTTCGCCTTCGCCGACGAAATGCGCGATGCGGGCGTCGAAATCGACCCGCTCCAGACGCCGGTCGAAATGCAGCCGAACGCCCGCCGCTTCCGCCGCGTTCAACAGCACGATGTTCAGATCGCCGCGACTGATCGACCAGATCACTTCGCTGTCGTCCTTGCCGTAGCGCTGCAACTGCACGCGGCCATCGGCGAAATGCACCATGCGCCCGCGCATCATCACCGCTTGCTTCAGCACATCGTCGTCGACGCCGGCGGTGCGCAGCGCATTCAGGCCCCGCTCGGCCAGCGCGAGATTGATCGAGCGCCCGCCGGCATAGCCATGCAGGCGCGGGTCGCCGCGACGTTCGAACAGGTCCACCTGCCAGCCGCGTTGCGCCAGCAATGTGGCGAGCAGCGGGCCGGCGAGGCCGGCGCCGACGAGGGTGAGACGCTTGTTGCCCGATGCGATCATGCCTGCCACTCCCGCACCGCGCGCGCGAAACGCAGGATGTCGCTGTGGTTGTTGTAGAGCGGTGCGGGTGAGATGCGGATCACGTCGGGTTCGCGCCAGTCGCCGAGCACGCCTTGGCCGCTCAGATGCTCGAACAGCGCGCGGCCACGCTCGCGTCCGCCGGCCACGCGCAGCGACAGCTGGCAGCCGCGCTGTTCTGGCGCGGCGGGCGTCACGATTTGCAGCGTGTCGGCCAGATGCTTGCGGATGAGCTGCTCCAGATCGCCGGTGAGCCGTTCGGACTTCGCGCGAAGCGCAGGCATGCCGGCGCGCGCGAACAGCGTCAGCGATGCGCGCAGCGGCGCAAGGCCGAGGATCGGTGGGTTGCTCAGTTGCCAGCCGTCGGCGCCGGGCGTGGGCACGAATTCGGGCGCCATCCTGAAGCGACTGGCCTGATCGTGGCCCCACCAGCCGGCGAAACGCGGACGGTCGGTGCGCGCGTGACGTTCGTGCACGAAGCAACCGCCGACCGCGCCCGGCCCCGAGTTCATGTATTTGTAATGGCACCACACCGCGAAATCGGCGCCGCTGTCGTGCAACCGCAGCGGCAGATTGCCGACCGCATGGGCGAGGTCGAAACCGACCATCGCACCGGCGGCGTGGCCGAGACGCGCGACCTCCTTCAGGTCGAACGCCTGTCCGGTGCGGTACTGCACGCCCGGCCAGAGGATCAATGCGAGGCGATGGCTGTGTTCGTCGATGGCGCGCTCGATCGCCGCCATCGAGAAGGTGCCGTCGGCCTGGTCGGGTTCCACTTCGATCAGACAGTCTTCCGCAGACAATCCTCGCGCCTGCAACTGCGATGCCATCGCATGACGATCCGACGGAAACGCGCCGGCTTCCATCAGGATCGCGCTGCGCTCGCCGGCCGGTCGGTAGAAGCTGACCATCATCAGATGCAGGTTCGCGGTGAGCGAGTTCATCGCCACCACTTCCTCCGGCTGCGCGCCGACCACGTCGGCAAGGCCGTCGCGGACGAGGGCGTGATACCGCATCCACGGCGCGGGTTCGAGGAAATGCCCCTCCACCGCGTCGCGCGTCCATTTGTCCATCACTTCATCGACGCAGGCGCGCGCGCCCTTCGGCTGCAGTCCGAGCGAATTCCCGCAGAAATACGCCATTTCGGCATCGCCGTGGCGCGGGATGTGGAATTCGTCGCGCAGGTCGCGCAGCGGGTCGGCGGCGTCCTGCTGCTGCGCCCAATCGTCATTCATCGATACATCGCTCATCTGGATCTTGTCGCCTTCGCTGTAGAGAGGCCTTCAGGCCGCTTGCCGTTTGCTTTCGCGCGGATGTGGATGCGCAGCGGGCTGAAGCCCGCTCTACAGCCCGCTCTACGGCGTCCGACGATCCTGTGCCGCATTACGCGAACCTCGCCTTCGGCAGACCCAGCCATTCCAACGCGGTGCCGTGATACAGGCGCGCTTGATCGGCTTCAGACAGATCCAGCGCGGCGATACCAGCACCGGGTTCCTGTTCGCCAAGCGGGAACGGGTAATCGGTGCCGAGCATGATCCGGTCAGTGCCGCAGGTGTCGATCAGATATTGGAGCGCGCGCGGATCGGCGACCCAGGAATCGAAATACAGCCGCGACAGATATTCGCGCGGATTGCGGAAATTGTCGGTGGCGACCAAATCCGGACGCATGTTGAAGCCGTGCTCGATGCGGCCGACGGTGTACGGAAAACTTCCACCACCATGGGCGAAGCAGATCTTCAGGCGCGGAAACCGTTCCAGGACGCCGCCGAAGATCAGCGCACAGGCCGCCCGCGATTGCTCGGCGGGCATGCCGACCAGCCAGGGCATCCAGTACTTGGGCATGGTGTCGGTGCCCATCATGTCCCAGGGATGGATCAGTATCGCCGCCTCCAGGTCC
>JAYUUH010000616.1:0-2433 GCA_043754745.1 Lysobacter sp. | reverse complement strand
AGGTCTTGGTTTGCATCGCCGCATGATCGGCGATGACGGCGGGGCTTGCCAGTCGCAACCGGCAAGCCCGAAGGGGTGGGGCTCAGCCCTTCTTGCGCGGCTTGCGGCCCGGCGTGGTTTCCAGGGCGATCGCGAGCGCTTTTTCCGCGGTCTGCACCGCGTCCGGGAACACGATGTTCTCGACCGTGCGGATCTTGGTCATCGCGCGCTGAGTGTCGGTGCGGAAGCTCGCCAGTTCGGCGCCGCGCAGCGGCTCCGGCGGCGGCATGGTGATGCTCAGCGGATTGCGATGCACGCCGTTGATCCGGAATTCGTAATGCAGGTGCGGGCCGGTGGACATGCCGGTGCTGCCGACGTAGCCGATGACCGTGCCCTGCGGGATGCGCTGGCCCGGGCGGATGTTGCCGAAGCGCGACATGTGGCCGTACAGGGTGGTGTAGCCGCGACCGTGGTCCAGCACCACCGCGCGGCCGTAGCCGCCCTGCCAGCCGACCGACTGCACGCGCGCGTCGCCGGCGGCCTGGATCGGCGTGCCGGTGCCGGCGGCGTAGTCCACGCCCTTGTGCATGCGCATGCGGCCCAGCACCGGGTGCCTGCGCGCGCCGAAGCTGGAGCTCAGGCGGGCATAGGGAATCGGCATGCGGATGAAGCTCTTCTTCAGCGGGCGGCCGTCGGAGGTGAAGTACTCGGGCTTGCCGTTGCGGACATGGCGGAAGCCGGTGTGCAGCTTGCCGTCGACCGTGAAGGCCGCGGCCAGCACCGCGCCGGTCTTCTCCAGTTCGCCGTCGACCCACATCTGGTCGACCACCACGCTGAAGAGATCGTCGGCATCGAGGTCGGAATCGAAGTCGATGTCGTACTTGAAGATTTCGTCGGTGAGCTGGTCCAGATGCGCGCCGCTCAGCCCGAGTTTGCGCGCCGAGCGGAACAGCGAACCGCCGACCTTGCCGCTGAGCACCACGGTGCGCACGTCGACATCGCGGCGCAGCACGGTTTCGCGCACGCCGTCGCCGGTGAGCTCCAGCTGGATGCGCTGGCCGTCGCTGCGCAGGAAGCGAAGCGCGCGCAGCGTGCCGTTGATCGGCAGATCCACCGAGAGTTGCGTATTCGGAGTCACCTGGCCGATCTCCGCCTTCGCGCCCGGATGCGCCAGCACGCGCTCCAGGTCGTCGGCGGGGATGCCCAACTGTTCGAACAGATGCTTGAGCGAGGCGCCGCGGCGGACGGCGACCGTCTGCCAGCTGTCGCCCAGGCTGCCCTTCTGCCGGGCCAGCGACAGCGGCGGGAGTTTCAGCGAGAGCGTCTGGATGGGCGTGGCGGGCGTGGGCTGCAGCACGGTGTCGAAGCCGGGCACGATGGCGCCTAGCAGGGCGACCATGGTGGCGACCAGGCTGGCCTGCGCCCACTGGCGGCGGGTCCAGCGCCCGTTGAAGCCTTGGGCCGGGCCGTTTTCCGGCAGGATCTGGTTGGATTCCTGCTCGGTGGCCTGACGCAGATTGCGCAGGCGAACGAGGCGATTACGCAGGGTGCGGGTCGACGGCGTTGTCATCAAACGGATTCCCCAGGCGGAACGGCCAAGAGCGGTACCATAGTTGACTTGAAAAGATTGCGTCAAATCCTTGACGCGCTTGGCTTTTTTTAACATTTCGTTTTAACTAGACTTTAACGCTCCGTTCATGCTGGCGGCCCCGGAACTGCAGGCGGCGTCACCTTCGCGGCTCCTTCTTCCCCTACAGGTTCACGGTTCGACTTCCCATGTCCATTGACGCCTCCCACCCGGCTTTCGACCTCATTGCGCGCGGCGCCGAGGAAATCCTCAAGCGCGAGGAGCTCCAAACCCGCCTCGCCGCGTCCATGGAAGCCGGCGGCCGCCCGCTGCGGATCAAGGCCGGGTTCGACCCCACCGCGCCCGACCTGCACATTGGCCACACCGTGCTGCTGAACAAGATGCGCCAGTTCCAGGATCTCGGGCACCAGGTGATCTTCCTGATCGGCGACTTCACCGGGATGATCGGCGACCCGACCGGCAAGAACGTCACCCGTAAGCCGCTGACCCGCGAGGACGTGCTGGCCAACGCCGAAACCTACGCCGAGCAGGTGTTCAAGGTGCTGGACAAGGACCGCACCGAAGTGCGCTTCAACAGCGAATGGTTCGGCAAGATGAGCGCCGCCGACATGATCAGGCTCGCCGGCCAGCACACGGTCGCGCGGATGCTGGAGCGCGATGATTTCGCCAAGCGCTACGCCGCGCAGCAGTCCATCGCCATCCACGAATTCCTCTACCCGCTGGTGCAGGGCTACGACTCGGTGGCGCTGAAGGCCGACGTGGAACTAGGCATAAGCTTCTCGGGTATTCTGACGTTCCCGAAATCTCACGAAAACAGAGCGATCGCGTCCGATGTTCCAGCCGACCGGCTGCTGGTCGAGACCGAC
>JAYUUH010000615.1:0-7178 GCA_043754745.1 Lysobacter sp. | reverse complement strand
TGCCGGCGCGTCTGGACGACGCCTTGCAGGTCGGCGTGGTATTGCGCGAGTGCCGGCGCGCGAGCTTGGTGATCGCGCAGCGCATCGAGCGCGACGGTATGCGTTTGCTGGATGCCGAGGTGCGGATCGCGGTGCTGCGCGCATCCGATTTCAAGCCGCGGCCGATCCCGGATACTTTGTACCCCCAGTTGAAGGCGTTGCAGGAAGCCGCGTCGGCCCATCCCCATCCAAGCAATCCAACTAATCCATCGAACGCGGAGTAATCCAGGATGTTTCCACAAGCCATGATGCTGCAGGCGACCGCCATCGAACCGCTGCCCGAAGACGCGGTCGCGGCCAGCGCGCAAGCGGCCGGCGAGGCCGCGCACGGCGGCGGTCTCAACTACCTGCAGTTGGTCATCGACGCCAGCATCCCGGTGCAGTTCGTGATGGCGCTGCTGCTGCTGGCCTCGGTGGCTTCGTGGGTCATCATCTTCCGCAAGAAGCGCGTGCTCGACCGCGCCCAGCGCGAGGCCGACGTTTTCGAGGAGCGGTTCTGGGCCGGCGGCGATCTCGGCCGGCTCTTCGCCGATGCAGGCGCCCGCAAACAGCAGATCCACGGTCTCGAATCGATCTTCGAAGGCGGCATGCGCGAATTCAACCGCGTGCGCCAGCGTCGCGGCATGGACGCGCGCTCGCAGCTCGAAGGTGCGCAGCGTGCGATGCGCGCCACCGCGTCGCGCGAGCTCGACGGCATGGAACACAACCTCGAATTCCTCGCCAACGTCGGTTCGATCAGTCCGTACGTCGGCCTGTTCGGCACCGTGCTCGGCATCCTGATGTCGTTCCACGGCCTGGCCAACATGAAGGAAGCCACCATCGCCACCGTGGCGCCCGGTATTTCCGAAGCGCTGCTGGCGACCGCGATGGGTCTGTTCGCGGCGATTCCCGCGGTCTGGGCCTATAACCGTTTCGCCACCCGCGTCGAGCGCATCGCGGTGCGCTACGACACCTTCACCGAAGAGTTCTCGTCGATCCTGCAGCGTCAGGCACACATCGAAGACGCCTGAGCGCGAGCAACCCCGTGCACCGTACCGAACCGTTGAAGTCCCCGTACTGACGTTAGCCCCATCGAGAGAAACCGCATGGCCGTCACCGCCTCCGGGCGTCGCATCCGCAAGCGCAAGCTCAAAGCCGAGATCAACGTCGTGCCGTATATCGACGTGATGCTGGTGCTGCTGATCATCTTCATGGTGACCGCGCCGCTGCTGAATCTCGGCACCGACATCAATCTGCCGCAGTCGCGGGCGAAATCGCTGGAAACGCCGAAGGATCCGATCGTCGTCAGCATCTACGCCGACGGCCGCTTCGCGCTGATGCTCGAACGCGGCAAGAACCGCGAAATGACCGCCGCCGACATCACCGCCGAACTCAAGGCCATCCACGGCCAGAACGATGGCGCCACGGTGCTGGTCAACGGCGCGCGCGACGCCAGCTACCAGACGGTGATGCAGGGCATCGACGTGATCAAGGACTCCGGAATCACCAAGGTGAGCCTGGTCAGCCTGCCGGCGGACGGGACATAAGCCCGATGCGCGAGCACCGCGCCGACACCGCGCTGGCCGTCGCGTTCGCACTGTTGCTGCATGCGGTGCCGGTGCTGCTGTTGCTGCTGGCGTCGCTGTGGCGCACGCCGCCGTCCGCCGCCGCCGCGGGCGAGCCGATCAGCGCCGATGTCGTCGATGTGAACGCGCTTTCGGCGAGCATGCGCAGCGCCCTGCAGCGCGAACCCGTGCCGCTGGCCCCGGCCCAACCGCCGCCCGAACCGCAGCCGCAACCCCTGGAAGAATCTCCGCCGGAAGAGCCGCTGCCCGAGCCGCTGGAAGAATCCCTGCCCGAGGAGTCGCCGCCCGAACAGCAGTTGCAGCCGCAGGAACAGCTGTCAAATCCGGACACGATCGAGCAACAGGAAGCGAGACCGGATTCCGCGTCCTCCGAGACCGCTGCGCGCGAGCAGGAAGCGCGGCAGCGTCAGGCACAGGTCGATCTGACCCAGCGCGATCGCCAACAGCAGGCCGAGCAGAAGGCGCGCACCGCGATGCAATTGGAGCGCGACCGGCAACTGGCCGATATCCGCCGCCTGCGCTCGGCGCTGCAGCGCGAAGCGCAACTGGCGGAAGACCGTCTGCGACAGCTCGCGGACCGTCGCGCGCAGCAGGCGTCCAACGCCGTCGCCAATGCCGCTCTGCCGCCGGGCGATCGCGGGGCCGACTCGAATCTCAAGGCGCGTTACGCGGCGGCCTTGCAGGCTGTGATCCTGTCGAACTTCACGCGCCCGGACAATGTTCCGCTGGGGCAGCGATGCAAGGTCGTGATCCGCCAGATCGCGGGCGGAGAAGTGATCGATGCCCAGGTCGATCCCTCCTGTCCTTACAACGAACAGGGCCGGCGGTCGGTCGAGGCTGCCGTGCTCAAAGCCCAGCCGTTGCCGTATCAGGGCTTCGAGAGCGTTTTCGAGCGCGAAATCACGCTGAATTTCGTGCCCCAGGAGAATTGAGCCGCTCCGAGTCCGGGTTCGTTCATCTTTCTGACCGGTTTCGCGGCCAAGCTGTGGCCTGCTGTCGCCCCCTGATTCGCCTGGACTGCCGATGACCCGTTCGAAGAGTCGCGCCATGAATATGTTCCGCATCCCGCCCACGGCATGGCTGTCGAAGAGCTTATTGCTCGCCTGGCTGCTGCTGGCGTCCGTGCTGCCGCTGGCCGCGTTCGCCCAGCAGCGCGGTCTGGAGATCGATATCGTCGGCGGCAATGCTTCGGCCCTGCCGATCGCGGTGGTAACCATGCCCTACCAAGGCGGGGGCACGCAGGTGCAGACCGACGTCGCCGACGTGATCCGCGCCGATCTGGCGCGTTCCGGCCAGTTCCGGCCGATGCCGCCGGGCGAGATGGGCGCGCAGCGCCCGACCCGCGGCAGCGAGATCGATTTCGGGTTTTTCCAGCAGGCCAAGCAGAATTTCGTCGTGGTCGGTCGCGTCCTCGATGCCGGCGACGGCGGCTATCGCGTCGAATACGAATTGTTCGACATCGGCAAGAACCGCCTGCTCGCGTTCGCACTGACCGCGCGCGCCAATGCGATGCGCGATGTGTCGCACCAGATCGCCGATGCCATCTACGAAAAAGTCACCGGCGTGCGCGGCGCGTTCTGGACACGCATCGCGTACATCACCGCCTCGGGTCTGGGCAAAAACGCCAGCTATGCGCTGATGGTCGCCGACGCCGACGGCTACAACCCGCAGACCGTGGTGCGCTCGGACAAGCCGCTGCTGTCGCCGGCGTGGAGCCCGGACGGCCGCAAGCTGGCGTATGTCAGTTTCGAGCGCGGCAATTCCTCGGTCGTGATCCAGGACATCGGCACCGGCGCGCGCGAAACGGTCGCCGGTTTCAAGGGCATCAACGGCGCTCCCAGTTTCTCGCCCGATGGCCGCAAGCTCGCGATGGCGCTCTCGAAAAGCGGCAATCCCGAAATCTATTCGATGGATCTGGGTAGCCGCGCGCTGACCCAGCTGACCAACCAGTTCGGCATCGATACAGAGCCGACCTGGAGCGCCGATGGCAGTCTTATCTATTTCACCTCCGATCGCGGCGGCAAACCGCAGATCTACCAGGTGCCCGCGGGCGGCGGTTCGGCCAGCCGCGTGAGTTTCCAGGGCAGCTACAACGCCAAGGTCACGGTGTCCTACGACGGCAAAAAGATGGCCGTGGCGCAGGGTAGCGGCAGCGTGTACCGTATCGCGATGCTCGACCGCAGCCTCGGTTCGCCGCGCTGGTCCATGCTTTCGCCGGGTTCGCTCGACGAATCGCCCAGCTTCGCGCCGAACGCCAGCATGGTGCTGTACGCGGCACGCGAAGGCGGCCGGGGCGTGTTGTATGCCGTCTCCTCCGATGCGCGCGTGCGCCAGCGTCTGGTGCTGGCCAACGGCGATGTGCGCGAACCCGCATGGGGCCCGTATCGCCTGCCGCGCTGATCGCGTCCGCCTCCGCCCATTCCCACCATCCCCCTTGATCTCATCCTGCGACAAAGAGAGGAACACCATGAACATGACGACCCGAGTGCTGCTCACCGCGATCCTCTGCGTGACCGCCGCCGCCTGCAGCAAGAAGGTGAAGGAAAATCCCGACACGTCCGCCACCGATAGCACCGCCAGCGGTTCCACCACCACCACCACCGGCACCGTGGGCGGCACGACTTCCTCTTTGCCCAGTGGTCTGTACGGCCCGAACGATCTGGATACCGATGCCTGCCTGCGCCAGCGTGTGGTCTATTTCGATCTGGACCAGGATGCGCTGAAGCCGGAGTTCCAGAACATCGTCGCCTGCCACGCCAAATACCTGCGCGATCGTCCCAGCTCGCGGATGACGCTCGAAGGCAATGCCGACGAGCGCGGCAGCCGCGAATACAACGTGGGCCTCGGCGAGCGTCGCGGCAATGCGGTGTCGTCCGCCGTGCAGGCCAACGGCGGCGCCGGCGGCCAGATCACGGTCGTCAGCTACGGCGAAGAGCGCCCGGTATGCACCGATTCCAGCGAAGACTGCTGGGGCCGCAACCGCCGGGTCGAGATCGTCTATACCGCGAAGTGATGTCCGCGCCGCAGGGAGCTTCGTTCGCGATGTTCCCTGCGCTGCGACGTTCCAACGATCGTCTTCCGAAACCGATCGTCCTCCGAATGTTTTCCGCCCAGGTCGTGCCCGTCGTGATCCCCAGACGCTTTCCGCTTTCCGTTCTTCTCATTGCCGCATTGGCGTTCGTCGCGCCGGCATCGGCGCAGCGGATCAGCACTTCAGACCGCCTGACCACGCTGGAACAGCAACTCTCGGCGATGCGTTCGGGTAATCTCGACCTGCTCAATCAGGTCGGCGAACTCAAGACCGAAGTGCAGTCATTGCGTGCGCAGATCGAAGAACTACAGCAGCAGCACGAGCAGTACAAACAGACCGGTCGCACCCAGTACTTGGATCTGGACGGTCGCCTCAACCGGCTCGAAAAAGCGGCGTCGGAACCCGCACCGCCATCGCAGCCGGCACAGCCCGCCACGCCTTCGATGCCGGCGACCGCGCAGTCGAGCGTTCAGGACATCCCGCCGAGCGTTTACGGCGATGCGTCGACGCTCGGCAAGGGCGCGGACGAGCGCACCGCCTACAACGTCGCTTTCGACTTGCTCAAGGCCGGCCGTTACGCCGAATCCGCACGCGCGTTCCTGGCGTTCCTCGAAGTCCATCCCAACGGCACCTTCACGCCTAATGCGATGTACTGGCTGGGCGAGAGCTATTACGTCACCCAGAACTACGCGCTGGCCCAGGAACAGTTCCAGACCCTGCTGGATCAGTATCCGACCCACGACAAGGCGGCCGGCGCGCTCCTGAAAGTGGGCTTGTGCCAGTACGGGCTGCGCCAGCTCGACGCCGCCGAAGCGACGCTGGCCAAGGTGGTCGCCCGTTATGCCGGCAGCGAAGCCGCCCGCACCGCCGACGACCGCCTGCGCGCGATCCAGCTGTCGCGCGTCCGCTGACCGCGCCTCCACGGCAAAGCCCGCGGGAGCCTGTCCCCGGGCCGTAAGTCCCGCTCTGCGGGTAAAATGCCGCGATGAACGATGTCGCTCCCGCTGCGGCCGCCGCGGCGGTGGACCGCCTCAAGATCACCGAAATTTTCCTCTCGCTGCAGGGCGAAGCCCGCGACGCCGGCTGGCCGACGGTCTTCGTGCGTCTGACCGGCTGCCCGTTACGCTGCCAGTACTGCGACACCGCGTACGCCTTCTTCGGCGGCGAGTGGCGCGGCATCGACGGGATCCTCGCCGAAGTCGCCGCGCACGGCGTGCGCCATGTCTGCGTCACCGGTGGCGAGCCGCTGGCGCAGAAGCGCTGCCTCGACCTGCTGCGCCGACTCTGCGATGCCGGCTATCGCGTTTCGCTGGAGACTTCCGGCGCGCTCGACGTGTCCGAGGTCGACCCGCGCGTCTCGCGCGTGCTGGATATCAAAACCCCGGGCTCGGCCGAAGTCGAACGCAACCGCTGGGAGAACCTGCCGCTGCTGACCGCGCACGACCAGATCAAGTTCGTGATCTGCAGCCGCGACGACTACGACTGGGCGTGCGGCGTCGTCGCTGGACATCGCCTGTCCGAACGCTGCGACGTGCTGTTCTCGCCGAGCAAAAGCGACATCTCCGCGCGCGATCTCGCCGACTGGATCGTCCAGGACCGGCTGCCGGTGAAGTTCCAGATGCAGTTGCACAAGCTGCTGTGGAACGACGAGCCGGGCAGGTGACGTTCGTGAGCTTTTGTTGTCATCCCGAGCCGCAGGCGAGGGACCTGTTTTATGTTCTGTCGTCGCAATAAACAGCAGGTCCCTCGCTTGCGGCTCGGATGACAAAACTTCCGCTCTTTTCCCAATCCCCAAGAATGAAGTCCGAATCATGAAACCCGCCGTCGTTCTCGTCTCCGGAGGCATGGACTCCGCCGTCGTGCTCGCCATCGCCCGCGAGCTGGGCTTCGCGCCGCACGCGCTCAGCGTGCGCTATGGACAGCGTCACACGTCCGAACTCGATGCCGCGGTGCGCGTTGCCCAGGCGCTGGGTGCGGCTGCGCACAAGACCGTGAACGTCGATCTGCGCAGCCTCGGCGGCTCGGCGCTGACCGCGGACATCGCGGTGCCCGTCGACACCGACGGTCATGTGATCGGCGCGGACATCCCGGTCACCTATGTGCCGGCGCGCAACACCATCATGCTGTCGGTCGCGCTGGGCTGGGCCGAGGTGCTCGGCGCCACCGACCTGTTCTGCGGCGTCAACGCGGTCGATTACTCGGGCTATCCCGATTGCCGGCCCGAATTCATCGCCGGCTTCGAGGCGCTGGCCAACCTCGCGACCAAGGCCGGCGTCGAGGGCGCGCGCTTCCGCGTCCATGCCCCGCTGATGCGCATGACCAAGGGCGATATCGTCCGCGAGGGCCTGCGCCTGGGGGTGGATTTCGCGCAAACCGTCTCCTGCTACCAGGCCGACGCGGACGGCGCCGCCTGCGGCCATTGCGACGCCTGTCGGCTGCGCGCCGAGGGTTTCGAGGCCGCCGGCGTGGCCGATCCCACCCGTTACGCCGCCATCTGACCCATTCGCCCCGGTTTGGGCTAAAATGCGCGCCCCGGCGCAAGG
>JAYUUH010000614.1:0-7194 GCA_043754745.1 Lysobacter sp. | reverse complement strand
TTGGCGTCGTTGGCGACCTGGGGATCGCAGCAGATCAGGTCGTAGGGTTCGTGCGGCGTTCTGGAGGTATCGATAGCGATGATCGACAGGAATGCAAGTTCGTTTGCGGTGAGATTCAGATCGAAATCCAAGGCTGTCTGGCCCGCGCTGGCGGGAAATGGAAGCGGGACCGAGCGCGGGACGGCAATGCCCGGGCTCGTGCTCGCATAGCTGTGGATGACATAGGTGTTGGGTTGCTTGGGAATGCCCACGACCGACACCGTCAGAATCCGGGCATTGTTGACCGCGATCGGTGGCATGCTGAATCTATATCGATAGCTCAGATCCTTTCCTGTGGTGCCGGTGCCAGGAAGCACTGCCCAGATGGTCAATGTGGAAGAAAGTTTTTCCTCCGCATCGGAATGTTGGCCGGGGAAGTTGCGAATGATCATGGGTGGCTCCTGGTAATGGCGGACTGGTGACGATGGCATGCTGATCGCGGGATGGGATGCGCGCATCGCGCAGCACCCTCATTGTCGATTGCGCGGATGCGCTCAGCGATCGCGCCCAGTGTGATCAACGACAACGGATTCAAGAAGAACAGGTTATCGGTATGGCGTGCGGCCGATGGATTCAGTGCCGGCCCTGTTCGGGTCCATTCCCGCTTGCCGCGATGGCTCGCGGCTGTTCATCGCCCACGGCCAGCGCAGCGAATGCAGGATGGCGGTAGCCGATCCTGTCGAACCAGGCGATCTGGCGTTCCACCTGCGCCCGGCGCCCCAGCAGGATCTGCGCGCTCACCCATGGCGCGAGCAGCAGTTTGTCTTTCGATGTCGGGGCGTTCCGCGCCAACAGCGCTGCGGCTTCCAGCCAATCGGCGCGCGCGTCCTGAAGCAGCCCGGTTTGTCGGCGATACTGGCCGCGAGCGATCAGCCCGTTGGCGAGCGCGGCGGTTGCGGAGAGATCATCTTGGGTTCGTCCGGCCAACCGTCGCAGATCGCTGATGGCGACATCCAGCGCGGCGTCGCTGCCGGTGGCCGTCGGAACCGACAGCGCGAGCCGCAGGCGGATCATCGCGTCCAACCGTTGCCATTCGGGAAGCGCCTGCGCGCGGTTGAGCAGGGTCGCGGACAGCGACTGCGCGGTTTGCAGATGCTTGCGCGAAGAGGCGCGATCGCCTCGGAAACCGGCGATCCAGCCGGCCTCCATATGCGCATGCGCTAGATCGCGAAGCCATACGCGGTTCTCGGCTTCCTGCGCGACCGCTGTCGAAAGTAATGCGACGCTCTCTTCGATCTGGGCGCTGGCGTTTTCGAGTTGCCCGCGCGCCAGGGCCAGGTTCGCGCCGGTGATCAATGAGTTCGCGATCCGGCGTTTCCACGCGTGCGCATCCGGATTCTTCGCGAGCAATGTACGCAGCATGCCGATCTGTTCGGCGTAGCCGATGGCAGCGGCCGACAGGTCGCCATCGGCTTCCTGTGCGGCGCTGATCCATGACAGGGTGACGATCTGTTCGTAGCGCAGCGTGTCGTCGTCGGGCTTCATCCGCCACGCTCGCTCCTTCAGGGCGGCCGAGCGTTTGAAATACCCCAGCGCATCGTCGATGCGGCCCTGGTCGCGCGCGACCGCGCCGAGGTTGGTCAGCGCATAGGACAACTCGACAAGCCAGTTCGCATTGTCTGGCTGGAGGCGCAGCAGGCGTTCGCTGGAATCCAGATACGTCGCCCAATGCCGGCCTGCATCGTCGAGCCGATTCTGCCGATAGTAATGATTGCCCAGCCAGAACGCGGCGATCCCGGATTCTGCGAGCGCTGCGACCGAACCGGGCGACTGCGACGCGGCCTGTCGCGCGGCGCGGTTCGCGCGCAGGAATGCGGTATGCGCTTCATCCACTTTCGCCTGTTCCATCAGTACTTCGCCGAGCGTGCGCAGCGCGCGCGAGCGATTGATCAGGTCTTCGGTGCGCTGGCGCGTTCCGGGCTGCGAATCGAGCGTGGCCAAGGCTTCGCTGCTGATGCTGTCGAGGACTTTCAGGTTGCCCATCGGCCGGAGTTTGTCGGCCAGGTCGCCCAGCATGAAGTCGGTGAGTTTCAACGCATCCTCGCGCCGCCGGTCGGCTTCGTTCCTGGCGCGCTGCGCTTGCAGGCCGAACAGCACCGAAATCACGCTGAACGCAGCCAGCGCGATCGTCGCACCTGCGCGCAGCCAGCGCTTGCGACGGTATTGGCGTTCGGAGGCGTGCAGGAAATCGCGTTCGTCGCCGTGCAGCTCGCCGGATCGATGCAGCGCGGCCTCACGCGCTTCGCTCAAGGGCTGTCCTGGATTGAGCAGATGATCGCTGCGACGACCTTCTTCGAGCCAACGCGTCGTGGCGCGGCGCAGGCGCGCGCGGGCCTGCAGCAGGCGACGGTTGTCCTGCACCCAGTCGCGCGCGCGCGGCCATTGCCGCAGCAGCGCTTCATGGGCCACGCCGAAACCGGGGCCAGCGGGCCCGAGTTCCCCCACGAACAGGCGGGCGCGGACGAACGCTTCGACCAGCACGCGTGCGTCGTCGCCCAAGGCCGACCAGGGCGCATGGCTGCTGCTGATGGCCTCGCTGTCGGGCTGGATCGCGATCAGTCGCGAAAGTACCGCATCGAGTTGCGTCCGCGCATTCGCGGGCAGTGCGCCATAGACTTCCTCGGCGCGGTGGGCGAGCGCGCCTTCGAGGCCGCCGATGTCGCGGTACGCCTGGAAACTCAGCTTGCCCGCTTCGCCCCGGCGTTCGTACAGCGCCTGCAGCGTGTGTTGAAGCAACGGCAGGGCATCCGGCTGCGCCAGTGCGGCATCGCGCAGCACGTCGTCCAGTCGCGAAAGCGTCTGCGGGTCTTCCTCGAAACTCAGGCCGGCCAGCATCGCCGGGGTGCGTATGATCTGCGCGATCTCGCCGAAGCGCGGAGTAAGCACGTCGAGGTGGCCGTCGCCGGCCTTGCGGTCCACGATTTCCGGTATCGCTTCGATCAGTTTCGGATAGAAATCGCTGCGCGCGATCATCACAACCATCGTGTGCGGGCTCTCGCACAGAACATGCAGCACGCGCGAGAATGCAGCGAGCGCTTCCGGACCGATGTTCGTCGAGGCGACCAGCGCTTCGGCGTGATCGATAGCCAGCAGCAGATGCGCATAGGGTTGTCCGGCGCCATCGCGCTGCGGATGGCGACGAATGGCTTCGGCGATGGTGTCTGCGGCCGATTCCGGTCGCTGCGCCAGCGTCTGCGAGAGATCGGCGAGCGGTTGCGCCGCGAACACCGGGCGGTCGCCGAGCGTCCAGGCGGCGAGCGCCGATGCGAGCGACATCAAAACATCGCCGCCGTGCGCGCCCGCGAGATCGCAGGACGCCACCGACAGCGCGCGCAGACCATCGAAGCCGCCGTCCTGGGTCAGCAGCGGAATCGCCCCGGCGTGCAACAGCGACGTCTTGCCGCAGCCGCTCGCGCCGACGATCAGCACGAACCGACGGCGGCTTTCGATCTGGCTGCGAATCGCCGCCATCAGTTCGGCGGTGGTGCGGCTACGGCCGAAGAACACGCCTGCGCGATCGCCATCGAAGGCCATCAGTCCGACGTAGGGATTGCCGTTGGCCCAGGCGGAGACTTGGCTTGCGCTGCCGCGATAGTCGTCCGGGAACGACACCGGCGCGATCAGGCGGTAGCCGCGCTTGCGGATGGTTTCGATGTAGCGGGGCGCGCGGCTGTCGTCGCCGATGACCTTGCGCAGCAGTGCGATGGCCCTGTGGACCGGATTGTCGCCGTAGAACGAGCCGCCCCAGATGTCGATCAGCAGTTGGTCGGCACTGATGGTTTCGCCGCCATGCTCTGCCAGTGCGACCAGCACTTCCATCATGCGTGGTTCGAGTGCGATGTCCTGGCCATCGATGGCGACGATCAACCGGTCGGGCTGCACCAGCAGGCCGCCGATCCGGAAGCGCGAACGCGACGCCAGGCTTCTGATGCGATCCGTGCGTTGCTGCATTGGCATCCTGTCCAATAAACGAACGCCGACGGCATTCCCTCTGCGACGCATCATAACCAGCGCGACGAGTCGTGCGCAGGGCGTTCGCCGGATGACAGAAGGCCGGCTTGCGCCGGCCTTCGATGTCGAGCGGTTGCGTTTCGAGCGAACGCGACTGGCGGTCAGCCCTTCACCGGCGCGACAGTCGCCTGCCACCCGCAGCTTTGCCCCTCGTTCTGCTGCTTCAACCAGGTCTGCAGCGGGGCGAAGTATTCCAGCACCGCGGAGGCGTCCATCTTTTCGCCACCGGTGAGTTCCTTCATGGTCTTCTGCCATGGCTGGCTGGAGCCCTTGCCCAGCATCGCCCAGTATTTCCGGCCGGCTTCCTTGTTGCCGTAGAAGCTGCATTCGTACAGCGGGCCCTTGTGGCCGGAGGCGTCGCACAGCGATTTGTAGAACTGGAACTGCAGGATGTGCGAGAGGAAGTAGCGGGTATAGGGGGTGTTGCCCGGGACGTGGTACTTCGCGCCGGCGTCGAAGAATTCTTCGCCGCGCGCGGTCAGCGGGGCCACGCCCTGGTACTTCGCCTTCAGTTCCCACCACGCCTTGTTGTAGCTGTCGGGCTTGATCGAGCCGTCGAATACGCCCCAGCGCCAGCGGTCGATCATCAGGCCGAAGGGCATGAACGACACCTTGGCCAGCGCCATCCGCATCTGCGCGTTAATCAACGCTTCGTTGCTCTGCTGCTGTGCATCGACCAGGCCGATCGACTCCAGATACTTCGGAGTCATGCCGAGCACGATGGTGTCGCCGATAGCTTCGTGGAAGCCGTCGTGCGCGCCGGTCTGGAACAGCGGCGGCTGGTTGTTGTAGGCGAGGTAGTAATAGATGTGGCCGAGTTCGTGATAGATGGTGGTGAACTCTTCTTCATTCGGCTTGATGCACATCTTGGTGCGCACGTCGCCGGCCATGGTCATGTCCCAGGCGCTGGCGTGGCAGACCACGTCGCGGTCGCGCGGCTGGATGAACTGGGTCTTCTGCCAGTAGCTTTCCGGCAGTTTCGGCATGCCCAGCGAGACGTAGAAATCCTCGGCGCGCTGGGTCATCAGCTTGGCGGTGAGCAGTTGCGCTTCGCGGTCGGCATCGACCAGCGCCGCGCTGTCGGCGCTGGCGCCGGCTTTCGCCAGGGTCTGCGCGCGGTACTGCTCGTACTGCTTCTGCAGGGCGCTGTTGATGTCGAGGCTGCCGGCGTTCTCGTACGGTTCCAGCACGTCCCAGAGGTTGCCCCAGTCCTGCTGCCACATATTGCCCATCAGGTGCGCGGGCAGCATGCCGCCGCTCACTGCGCCCTTGCCGGGGCCATACTCGGTCTGCAGCTTGGTGCGGGTGTAGCAATGCAGTTGTTCGTACAGCGGCTTCACCTGGCCCCAGAGGCGGTCGGTTTCGGCCGCGATTTCGGCGGGGGTCATGTCGTAACCCGAGCGCCACATTTCGCCGGCGTCGGCGAAACCCATTTCCTTGGCGCCTTCGTTCACCAGTTCGACGAAGCGCACGTAATCCTTGCGCATCGGCGGGGAAACGGTGTGCCAGCCCTGCCAGGCGTCCAACTGTGCCTGATAGTCGCGATTCTTCGCCAGCACCTCGCTGAGTTCGCCCAGGTCGCGGCAGACTTCGGTGTCGCCGGTACCGGTGCAGGACTTGCCGGCACCGTAATCGCCTTCCATCTTGCTCGCGATGCGGGTCAACTCGGCGAGCTTCTTGGGGTCGCTCGGCGGCGGCATCGAGGTGGAGAGTTTGAGCAGCAGGATCGCCCGCGCGCTCTCGGGCGACATTTTCTGGCCTTCGAACGGTTTGGCGGCTTTGATCCACGTATTGAGCTGGCTGAGGAAACGTTCGTTCGCCTTGGCGGCGACCCGCTGGCTGTCGTCGTTGATGTAAGTCGACGACAGCCATTGCGCGGCGGTGAGGTCCGGATAGATCGCTTTGACTTCCTCGTTGACTCTGGCCACGAAGGCGTCGGCATCCTTGTCCGCTTTGACGGCGACAGTGGTGCCCTTCGCGGCGGAATCGCCCTGCGGTGCTTCTTTCTTGCAGGCGCCGAGGGACAGCAGGCCGGCGCCGATGGCGAGGGCCAGTAGGGTGTTGCGATGGTTCACGAAGTGTCTCCAGTGGCCGGGTGGCTCTGGAGGCGGAGGCTAGAGCTACGAAGCGGGCAGCGCAAGCCGTCCGGAACCGCCGCCCCGGATCGGCACTGCGGCGTCAGGCATACAGTCCGTCGATCACCGAATACCCGGATGCGTCCCAACTGTTCGCGATGGCATCGGCTTCCCAGGCCAGGAAGTCGGAATCGGCCAGCAGCGTGTCGCGATAGGCGGCGGCGGTTTCCGACAGCGGTACGGCATAGGTGCGCAGGCGTGTGGCGACGGGCGTGAAAAAGGCATCGGCGATGCTGCGCTTGCCGAACAGGTGCGGACCGAGCACGGCGTTGCGCTCGCGCAGCGTCGTCCACAATGCATCGATTCGCGCGAGGTTGGCACGAGTGTCGTCGGGCCAATCGGGTTGGTTGTCCAGACGGCGATGGATGTTCATCGGCAGGTCGCGGCGCAGGGCGGCGAAGCCCGAATGCATCTCGCATGCGGCCGAGCGGGCCTGTGCCCGCAGCGCAGGATCGATGGGCCACAGCATGCCGGGCTTGGCCTGTTCCGCGGCCCATTCGGCGATGGCGAGACTGTCCCAGATCGTCGTGCCGCCGGCATCTAGCGCCGGCACGCTGCCGTTTGGCGACACGACCTTCACTTCGGCGATCTGCTGTCTGCCATAGCCCGGTTGGTCGAGGCGGAGGATGCGTTCTTCGAACGGAATCCCGGCCCAGCGCAGGCACAGCCATGGGCGTAGCGACCAGGACGAATAGTTCTTGTAGCCGATGTAGAGCGCATTGGGCATGGCGGGGCTTCCTGATCAGTGCTGGGTGTGTCGTCCGTCCCGAATTCCCGGTGCTATCGGGGTGAGGCATGTCGTTTCCGCTGTATCGAAAACACGGTGGTCCAAAGGCCGCTCTGACGGGGACTGCAAAGCAGGCCCTCCTTTCGCTGCGCGGACGTTCGGGATGACAATATTTTTCTGGCTTCCCACGTTGCGCTTTCCGCCTGCCGTGCGATCAACGCATGTATCGCGAGCTGCCGCCGTGAAGCCCGTCGAGGTGCGGTAACCGCAGCAGAAAGTGCG
>JAYUUH010000613.1:0-7195 GCA_043754745.1 Lysobacter sp. | reverse complement strand
CGATGCCGTGGCGGGCGAAACAGGCGACCGTCGCATCGAGCAGACGTTGGCGCAGGTCGGCGCCCTCGCCGACAGGGCGGCCGGGCGTGCGCCCGCGTAGTTTGCCGGCGGGCCGCGAGGCCCGGGGGGCGGGGGGGATCGAAGAAGGAGGCGAAGCCATGCGTCAAATTTAATTGATCGATTAATTAATGTCCACAACGCGGCCTGAACCGGCCTGGTAGCCCCGCCCGGCGTCGCGGGTTACCCTTTGCCCATGCAGAATCAAGCCCTACGCCCATACAGCCGGGATTTCGCGCTGGAGCCCGCCGACCCCGAACGCCTGGCCAACCTCGCCGGCCCCTTCGACGCCCACCTGCGCCAGATCGAACTGCGCCGCGGCGTCGAGATCGCCAACCGCGGCAACGTGTTCCGGGTCAGCGGCGACGACGAAGCCACGGTCGCCGATGCCGAGCGACTGCTGCGCGCGCTCTACCTCGAAGCCGGCGAGATCGCTTTCGACGCCCAGGCGATCCATCTGCGGCTCGGCAACGACGACGCGCCGCCCGCGCCCGTCGTCGGCTACCAGGCGCAGGAAGTCGCGGTGAAGGTCAAACGCGGCACTGTGCGCGGACGCGGCGCGAACCAGCAGAAATACCTGCACCTCATCGCCACCCACGACATCAATTTCGGCATCGGCCCGGCCGGCACCGGCAAGACCTTCCTCGCCGTGGCCATGGCCGTCGAGGCGCTGAACACCGCGCGCATCCAGCGCATCGTCCTGGTGCGGCCGGCGGTGGAAGCCGGCGAGAAACTCGGCTTCCTGCCCGGCGACCTGTCGCAGAAGGTTGACCCCTACCTGCGGCCGCTGTACGACGCGCTGTACGAAATGCTGGGCGTGGAGAAAGTCGCGAAACTGCTGGAAAGGAACGTCATCGAGATCGCGCCGCTGGCCTACATGCGCGGACGCACGCTCAACGACGCGTTCGTGATCCTGGACGAAGCGCAGAACACCACCATCGAACAGATGAAGATGTTCCTCACCCGCCTGGGCTACGGCAGCACCGCGGTGGTCACCGGCGACCTCACCCAGATCGACCTGCCGAAACACGTCAAATCCGGCCTGCGCGACGCGATCGACGTGCTGCGCGAAATCGAAGGCGTGAGCTTCACCTTCTTTGAGGCCCGCGACGTGGTGCGCCATCCGCTGGTGGCGAAGATCGTGCGGGCGTACGAGAAGCAGAGCCTCGAACAGGCGGCCGGAACGCGGAGCGAAGCGTGACCCGCGGCCCCACCCGTCTCGATGTTGCCGTCGGTTACGCCGCGCCACGCACCGGCGTGCCCGCGGCGGCCACTTTCCGGCGCTGGGTCGCGACCGCGCTGGAAGGTCGCATCCGCGAGGCGGACCTGGCGATCCGCATCGTCGGCGAAGACGAGGGCCTCGCGCTCAACCGCCACTACCGCGGCAAGGATCACGCCACCAACGTGCTGAGTTTCCCGGCCGACATCGCCGAAGGCGTGATCATGCCCGAGGGCGTGGTGCTGCCGTTGATGGGCGATATCGTGCTGTGCGCGCCGGTGGTCGCCCGCGAGGCGGCGGAACAGGGCAAACCCGCGACGCACCACTACGCGCATCTCACCGTCCACGGCGTGCTGCACCTGCTGGGCATGGACCACGACGACGAGCGCGAAGCCGAATGCATGGAACAGTTGGAACGCGAGATCCTGGCCGAACTGGGGATCGAGGATCCCTACCGCATCCGGGATTGACGCGCGTTCAGGCGCGGAACCCGGGACGGGCCTTCAGGCCGCGGCGGTTCCGATGATGGCTTCTCCGACGCTTGTTCGCTGCGCACGCATCCTGAAACGCGCTCCGCACCCGGCAGGCGGCTTGCACGACGGCATGCGCGCCCTCCCCGGCTCCGTTAAACTGCCCGTCCGGCCCCTTGGGGCGACGCAATGACCGCAATGTCCGAGGACGACAGTAGTACCCGCGCAGTGGACGCCACCGACAAGGCGCCTGCCGAAAAGAAGGCCGAGAAGCGCCGTTCCTGGCTCTCGCGCCTCAGCGCGGCGATCTCCGGCGAACCGGACAACCACGAAGATCTGGTCGAACTGCTGCGCGATGTGCAGGCCGACGGCGTGATCGACGCCGACACCCTGCGGATCATGGAAGGCGCCGTCTCCATTTCCGACATGAGCGTCGGCGACATCATGGTGCCGCGCGCGCAGATGGTGGTACTGCCGGTCGACGGCAAATTCCTCGGACTGATGAAGGACGTGGTCGAATCCGGCCATTCGCGCTTCCCGGTCCACGGCGAAGACCGCGACGAAATCCTCGGCATCCTGCTGGCTAAGGATCTGCTGCGCGGCGTGGTCGCCGACAACGGCCCCGGCACGGTGCGCGAACTGCTGCGTCCGGCGGTGCTGGTGCCCGAATCCAAGCGCCTCGACATCCTGCTACGCGAGTTCCGCCAGTCGCGCAACCACATGGCGATCGTGATCGACGAATACGGCGGCGTCGCCGGCCTGGTCACCATCGAGGACGTGCTGGAACAGATCGTCGGCCAGATCGACGACGAGCACGACGACGCCGAAGACCCGAACGCGCTGATCGCGGCGCAGGCCGACGGCCAGTATCTAGTCGACGCACTCACCCCGATCTCCGATTTCAATGGGCGTTTCGGCGCCGATTTCGACGACGACGAATACGACACCATCGGCGGCCTGATCACCTCCGCCATCGGCCATTTGCCGGAAGCCGGCGAAGAACTGACCCTCGGCCGCTTCGGCTTCCGGGTGGCGCGCGCCGACGCCCGTCGCCTGCACACCTTGCACGTGAGCGTACATGCCGCATAGCCGCCGCCGCGCGGTCGCAGCGGCGCTGCTGGCCGCGCTGCTGGCGCTGGTCTTCAGCGTCGCCTGCATGGCGCAGGACGCGTCGCGGGCCGGGCAGCCGCACGATCCGCGCACGCACGCGCCGCGCATCGGCATCGCGACGATGCAGCCGGGCGAGATCTTCTTCGAACGCTTCGGCCACAACGCCATCGTCGTCGATGACCCCACGCGCAGCGAGCCGATGTCCTACAACTTCGGCTTCTTCGACATGGGTGAGCCCGATTTCATGGGCCGCTTCGTCAAGGGCGACATGCGCTACTACCTCGCGCGGCTGCCGTGGCGCGACGACCTGCAGTACTACCTCGACAGCGGCCGCGGCGTGAGCATCCAGTGGCTCGACCTCACGCCCGCGCAGGCCAACGCCATGGCCGCCGCGCTGGCCGAGAACGCGAAGCCCGAGAACGCGCGCTACCGCTACGACTACTTCATCGACAACTGCGCCACCCGCGTGCGCGACGCCATCGACCGCACCCTCGGCGGCGTCCTGAAACCCCAGCTCACCGCGCGTTCGCAGGGCAACAGCTTCCGCAGCGAAGCCGTGCGCCTGGCCTCGCCCGCGCCGTGGATGGGGCTGGGCTTCGACATCGGCCTGGGCCCGTCGTCCGACCCGCCGATATCGCGCTGGGAAGAGGCCTACGTGCCGATGCGCCTCGCCGCGAGTCTGCGCCAAGCGAAACTCGCCGACGGCCGTCCCCTGGTCGCCCGCGAAGAACAGGTCGCGCCGCACCGCATCGCCCCCGAACCGGCGGAATTCCAGCGCGTCTGGTGGCGCTGGCTGCTCGCCGGCCTCGTGATCGCCGCGCTGTGGTCGTGGCTGCAGTCGCGGCGTCCGAAGCCCGCCGCCGCCCTCGCGCTGGCATTCTGGTCCGTCGCCGCGCTGCTCGGCACGGTCATGGCCCTGATCTGGCTGGGTACCGAACACCGCTTCGCCTGGGCCAACCACAACCTCATGCTGCTCAGCCCGCTGTCGTGGCTGCTGCTGCCCGGTGGCTGGCGGCTGGCGCGCGGACGGGCCGCCGGCACCCTGTTCCGGCGCGCGCTGATCGCGTCTGTCGTCCTCGCCATCCTCGCCGTGTTCCTGCACTGGTCCATCGCCGTGCCGCAGGCCAACGCCCACTGGATCGCACTCCTGTTGCCGATCCACGCCGCCTTCGGCATCGCCTGGCTGCGAACGCCCGCGTCCCTGTAGAGCGGCCTTCAGGCCGCTGCTGTCCCGGAATTCGCAACCGGGGAAATTCGCAGCGGGCTGAAGCCCGCTCTACGGGCCGCTGAATTGCATACGGACGATCAGCGGCCTGAAGGCCGCTCTACAAACGCTACCGGCTTGCCCATGCCGCCCCATCCCGGCAAGCTGCCCGCCATGAACACTCCCGCCCCCGCACCGGCGCTGCCGGAATGCGTCGTCAACTGCACCGTCTACCGCAACGGCGAGCGCACCGACATCAGCCTCGACCACATCAGCGACGCCCTCGCCATCGACGACGGCAGCTTCGTCTGGGTCGGCCTGTACGAACCCGAGGAAACCCTGCTCGACAAACTGCAGGAAGAATTCGGCCTGCACGACCTCGCGATCGAAGACGCCCAGCACGCGCACCAGCGACCGAAGATCGAGGCCTACGGCAACTCGCTGTTCCTCGCCGTGCACACCGCGCAACTGCTCGACGGCCACGTGCGCTTCGGCGAAACCCATGCCTTCATCGGCCCGCGTTTCCTGGTCACCGTCCGCCACGGCGCATCGCTGTCGTACCGCCACGTCCGCGCCCGCTTCGAACGCGAACCGGAGCTGCTCGCGCAAGGCCCGGCGTTCGCGCTGTACGGCATCCTCGATTTCATCGTCGACAACTACCAGCCCATCGTCAATGAATTCCGCGACGAACTGAACACCCTCGAACACGACATCTTCGCCGCCGAATTCCGCCGCGACACCATCGTCAAACTCTACCAACTCAAGAAAGAACTCACCCAGCTGCGACTCGCCGTCGCCCCGCTGCAGGACATCCTCGCCCAGCTCACCCGCACCCAGATGACCCAGGTCACGGAAGAAGCCAAACTCTATTTCCGCGATGTCCTCGACCACGTCGTCCGCCTCAACGACATCATCGACACCCTGCGCGAAATGCTCAGCGCCGCCATGAGCGTCAACCTCTCCCTGGTCACCATCAACCAGGGCGAAGTGGTGAAGAAACTCGCCGGCTGGGCCGCCCTCCTCGCCGCCCCCACCCTCGTCGCCAGCTGGTACGGCATGAACTTCAAGTTCATGCCCGAACTGGAAGGCAAATACAGCTACGCAATCCTGATCGGCGGCCTCGCCACCGTGTGCTTCGCGCTGTACCGGTATTTGAAGAAGGTGCGGTGGTTGTAGAGCTTGCCCCACGTGATTCGAAGTCAATCCCGGCCAAATTTGGGCAGGAACTGGCACAATCCCCAGTAACAGGGGAGACAAATCGGCATGAACAAGAAGGAATTGACCGAAGCTGACATCCGGTCCAAGTTCATCACGCCGTCGCTGACGGCCAGCACGACCGGCTGGGACCTCATGACCCAGATTCGCGAAGAGGTCTATTTCACGAAAGGCAGGGTCATCGTTCGCGGCAAGATGGTCAAGCGCGGCGAAGCGAAGAAGGCTGACTACATCCTCTACTACAAGCCGGGCATCCCGCTGGCGCTGATCGAAGCCAAGGACAACCATCATTCGGTGGGTGCCGGTATGCAGCAGGCATTGAACTATGCCGAAACCCTCGACATTCCGTTCGTCTACAGCTCGAACGGCGATGCGTTTCTTGAGCACGACCGCACCGTTGCCAACGGCGCGGTAGAACGCGAAATACCGCTCGACCAATTTCCGTCGGCAGAAGATCTTTGGCGCCGCTATTGCGCAAGCAAAGGCATGACCAACGCGCAAAGCCGGATCCTCACACAGGATTACTACAACGACGGCTCCAAGCGCACGCCGCACTACTATCAGCTTTCTGCGATCAATCGGACAATCGAAGCCATCGCACGCGGACAGCAGCGCCTGCTGCTGGTGATGGCAACGGGGACCGGCAAGACCTATACCGCTTTCCAGATCATCTGGCGACTTTGGAAATCAGGCGCCAAGAAGCGAATCCTCTTCTTGGTCGATCGCAATATCCTTGCCGACCAGACGAAGACCAACGATTTCAAACCGTTCGGCACGGCGATGACCAAGATCACCAACCGAACCATCGATAAGTCGTTCGAGATCTACCTGTCACTGTATCAAGCGGTCACCGGCACCGAAGTAGAAAGCAGCATTTACCGGCAGTTCTCTAAGGATTTCTTCGATCTTGTCATCGTAGACGAATGCCACCGTGGCAGCGCCGCCGATGATGCCGCATGGCGCGAAGTGCTGGAATACTTCTCATCCGCCACCCAGCTCGGCCTCACCGCAACGCCGAAAGAAACCAAAGACATTTCGAACATCGAATACTTCGGCGAGCCAATCTTCACCTACTCGTTGCGTCAGGGCATCGAAGACGGCTTTCTCGCGCCCTACAAAGTGATACGCATCGGCATCGACAAGGATCTGGAAGGTTGGCGTCCCGAAAAAGGCAAGACCGACAAGCGCGGCCAGTTGATCGAAGATCGCGAATACAATGAGACCGACTACGACCGCACTCTGATCCTTGAGCAGCGCACCGAACTGGTCGCCGCCAAGATCACCGAGTTTCTGAAAGCTACCGACCGCTTCTCCAAGACGATTGTCTTTTGCGAGAACATCGATCACGCCGAGCGGATGCGCCAAGCCCTGGTGAATGCGAACCCGGATCTGGCATCGGCCAACAGCAAATACGTGATGCGGATCACCGGCGACAACGACGAAGGCAAACTCTATCTCGATCATTTCATCGATCCGGAATCCACCTATCCGGTCATCGCTACCACATCGCAGTTGATGAGCACAGGCGTCGATGCCCAGACCTGCCGCCTGATCGTGCTGGACAAACGCATCCAGTCGATGACCGAGTTCAAACAGATCATCGGTCGCGGCACCCGCATCAACGAGGACTACAACAAGCTCTATTTCACGATCATGGATTTCAAGCGGGCCACGGCCCTGTTCGCGGACCCCGCGTTCGATGGCGATCCGGTGCAGATTTACGAACCGGGACCGGGCGACCCTCCGACCCCGCCGGATCCGCCCTCGCCGGACACGATGCCGGACGGCACCGACACGGACCCGACCAACGATCATCTGGGAGGCACCGATGACGGCACCGTACGCGAGCCTCGCGCGAAGTATTACGTCAACGATGTCGAAGTGCGCGTGGCGACCGAGCGCGTGCAGTATCTGGATGCC
>JAYUUH010000612.1:0-7231 GCA_043754745.1 Lysobacter sp. | reverse complement strand
CGCTTGTTGTGGACCGGTTTCGGTCCCGCGCGCCGGGTGACCTGGCGCGACGACGCCGGCAAGCTCCGCCGCCGTCTGCTGCCGCACGATACTGATGTGATCCACGGCGATCGACTCATCGCGTGGCTGGAGGACGCCGTAAACCGCGACTGAGGCGTGCCGCGGGGCGGCGGAATTGGGCGATAATCCTGCGATGACCGCACTCCCCGCATACGACGACACGCTCGTCATCGCCGGCAAGACCTATCGCTCGCGTCTGTTGACCGGCACCGGCAAGTTCAAGGATCTCGACGAAACCCGCCGCGCCACCGAGGCCGCCGGCGTCGAGATCGTCACCGTCGCGATCCGTCGCACGAACATCGGCCAAAACCCGGGCGAACCGAATCTGCTCGATGTGCTGCCGCCGGACCGCTACACCCTGCTGCCCAACACCGCCGGCTGTTACACCGCCGACGACGCGGTGCGCACCTGCCGGCTCGCGCGCGAACTGCTCGACGGCCACAACCTGACCAAGCTCGAAGTGCTGGGAGACCCGCGCACCCTGTTCCCGGACGTGGTGCAGACGCTCAAGGCCGCGGAGATCCTCGTCGCCGACGGCTTCGAGGTGATGGTCTACACCAGCGACGACCCGATTCTCGCCAAGCGTCTCGAAGAGATCGGCTGCGTCGCGGTGATGCCGCTGGCCGCACCGATCGGCTCGGGCCTCGGCATTCAAAACCGCTACAACCTGCTCGAAATCATCGAGAACGCCAAGGTGCCGATCCTGGTCGACGCCGGCGTGGGCACAGCCTCGGACGCAGCGATCGCGATGGAACTCGGCTGCGACGGCGTGCTGATGAACACCGCCATCGCCGGCGCCAAAGACCCGGTGCGCATGGCGCTGGCGATGAAGCTGGCGATCGAAGCCGGTCGCCACGCCTTCCTCGCCGGCCGCATCCCGCACAAACGCTACGCCTCGGCCTCGTCGCCGGTGGATGGGTTGATCGGATGAGCGGCACCGCCCGCCCGCCTGTGACCGAGCATCCGCGGGCCGGCGATCCCAGTGAACACATGTCGGACCATACCCATTCGGATCTCGACCACGCCTTCGACCAACCCTTCACCGTCGAACCGGGCCAGCGAAAAATCCGCAGCTTCGTGCTGCGCCAGGGCCGCTTCAGCCCGGCACAACAGCGCGCGTTCGACGAGCTATGGCCGCGTTTCGGGCTGGACTACAGCGCGAGCGTCCGCGATTACGACACGCTCTTCGGCCGGCAGGCTCCGCGGGTGGTCGAGATCGGTTTCGGCAACGGCGATGCGCTGCGGTTTGCTGCGAAGCAGGACCCGTCGCGCGATTACATCGGCATCGAAGTGCACGCGCCGGGCGTCGGCCGGCTGCTGAACGGGCTGGGCGAAGACGGCAGCGACCACGTCCGCGTCTACCGCCACGACGCGGTGGAAGTGCTGAGCCACGAGATCGCCGACGGCAGCCTCGACGAGGGCGGACTGGATGAAATCCGCATCTACTTCCCGGACCCGTGGCACAAGAAGCGCCACAACAAACGTCGGCTGGTGCAGCCGGATTTCGCCGCGCTGCTGGTGCGCAAACTGCGCGCCGGCGGCCGCCTGCATCTGGCCACCGACTGGCAGGATTATGCCGAGCAGATGTGGGACGTGCTGGACGCCACGCCCGGACTGCGCAACCGCGCCGGCGCGCGCGGCCACGTACCGCGGCCCGAATGGCGGCCGCAGACCCGTTTCGAGACGCGTGGCCAGCGACTCGGCCACGGGGTGTGGGATCTGCTGTACGACAGGACGCCGACCACCGCCAACCCGCCCGACGACCAGCCCGCCGACTGATGGAGAATGCCCTCACCCTCACCAGCGATATGCAGCTCGTCCTCGGGCTGACGGTGATGACGATGGTGTTGTTCCTGTTCGAACGCCTGCGCGCCGACGTGGTGGCGCTGGTGGTGCTGGTGCTGCTGGGCCTCACCGGCCTGGTGGCGCCGGAGGATCTGTTCAACGGGTTTTCCGGCAACGCGGTGATGAGCGTGATCGCGACCATGATCCTCGGCGCCGGCCTGGACCGCACTGGCGCGCTGAACCGGCTGGCGGCCTGGCTGCTGCGCCGCGCCCACGGCGTCGAGCATCGCCTGCTGCTGTACACCTCGGCCATCGCCGGCCTCAATTCCTCGGTAATGCAGAACCCGTCGGTGATGGCGCTGTATCTGCCCGTCGCGTCGCGGCTGTCCTCGCGTACCGGCTTGCCGCTGTCCAGACTGCTGCTGCCGATCGCGGTCGCCATCGTCATGGGCGGCGCGCTGACCATGGTCGGCAACTCGCCGTTGATCCTGCTCAACGACCTGCTGGTGTCTGCTAACAACAGCCTGCCCTCGGGCATCATGACACTTAAGCCGCTGCCGATGTTCGCGCCGCTGCCGATCGGCCTCGCCCTGCTCGCCGCCGGGCTGGCGTACTTCCATTTCTTCGGTGACAAACGGCTGCACGACAATCCCGCCGACGCCGGGGTCACGCCCGCGCGCACCGAAAGTTATTTCGCCAGCGCCTACGGCATCGACGGCGATGTGTACGAACTCACGATCACCGCCGACAGCCCGCTGGTCGGGATGTCGCTGGGCGAAACCGAGGCCCTGCACGATGCGCCGCTGATCCTCGCCCTGAAGACCGGCAACGAATCGCGCCTGGCCCCGCCGGGCGACGTGCGGATCTGGGTCGGCAGCGTGCTGGGCGTGATGGGGCCGCGCCAGACCATCGCCGATTTCGCACAGAACCGCTTCCTGCGCACCAGCTCGCGGCTGCGCGAGTTCGCCGACCTGTTCAATCCCGCGCGCGCCGGGATTTCCGAGGCGGTCATCCCGCCCACGTCCACGTTCATCGGCAAGACCGCCACCGAACTGCAGCTGCGCAAGCGCTACAACCTGCGCCTGCTCGCGATCAACCGCGACAAGCAGGTGCTGCGCGAGAACGTCCGCGAACTGCCGCTGCGCGCCGGCGACCTGCTGGTGCTGCACAGCATCTGGCAGGACCTGGCGCAGGCCGCGAGCAACCGCGATTTCGTGCCGGTGACCGATTACCCGAAAGCCGAGCAGCGCCCGCACAAGTTCAAGATAGCGATGACGATCTTCGGCATCACCATGCTGATCGCGCTGTCGTCGCGCATCCCCGCGTCGGTCGCGCTGATGACCGGCGTGGCCGGCATGCTGATCACCGGCGTATTGAAGATGGACGAGGCCTACGCCGCGATCAACTGGAAGACTGTGTTCCTGATGGCCTGCCTCATTCCGCTGGGCTGGGCGATGGACTCCAGCGGCGCCGCGGCCTGGGTGGCCGCGCATACCTTGGACCGGCTGCCCGAGGGCACGCCGGTATGGCTGCTGGAAATCGCGATGGGGCTGCTCGCGACGGCCTTTTCGCTGGTGATCAGCCATGTCGGCGCGACGATCGTGATGGTGCCGATCGCGATCAACCTCGCGCTGGCCGCCGGCGGCGACCCCACCGCATTCGCGCTGATCGTGGCGCTGTCGGCGTCCAACAACTTCATGACCGCTTCCAACCCTGTGATGTCGATGATCACCGGCCCCGCCGGTTACACCGCGAAGGAACTGTGGAAAGTCGGCGGCCCGCTGTGTCTGATCTACACCGGCATCGTGGTGCTGGTGGTGAATCTGCTGTTCTGAACCCGATCCCACGCGTCCGTCGCCGCGAGTGGCCGAATGCCGGCGATCGTGACGTTCAACCCAATCGCGGACTGCGCCACCACCGAGTGGCCGGCAGGGCCACCGTTCTTCCTTCACGCAGACAGCCTCCTCCATGGATCAGTCGAATATGGATCAGACACAGACCTCTCCCTCCGCAAAAGACATCGGCGAGCGCGTGCTGACGCTGGTCCAGCATGTGCGCAGCCCCGCCGACATCGCACCGGAACGCATCGAAGCGCTCACCGGCATCAAGGTCGAGTTCAACCCCGGCGACGCCAACGAATACGGCTTCAGCGGCCAGCTCACCGACGCCTGGGCCTACAACCTGGTCTCGCTGCCCGAAAGCGACGGCAGCAAGCCGACGCGGATCATGTTCTCGTTCGACGACGGGACCCGCGACAACGCCGACATGGCGCCGGTCGCCGCGCTCGACTTCGACGATTACGCAGCGACACTGCGCGCAGCCGGCTACGCAGCCAGCCCGGCCCGCGGCAAGCACGATCAGATCCTGTATTGGGACTTCTCGCGCGACGACGTGTCCGTGCAGATCTACGTGCGCGGCGAAAACGACGCCAACGCAGGGCACGCCTGCGTTTCCAAACTCATCATCAGCGCCTGAGGGATACGACCATGGCTGCAGTTTCCGAAGACGTCCTGAAGAAAGCCGCTGAAACCAGACTCGAGAAGATCCTCGCGGATTTCGAGACCGCCAACGACACCGCCACCGACAAGCCCGGCAAGAATCTGCGCGCATTGCTCGACCAATCCCCGGACCTGAAGGGCCGCATCCTCGATTCGGTGCGGAAAGGCCACCTGGAGAAGTTCGAACTGCTGCCCGCGGGCGCCAATGCCGGCGGCAGCTACGACGCCGACGACAAGACCATCGAACTGCCGGGCGATAAGCTGAAGAAATCCGGCAAGGACAAAGCCGCCGCCGCCGAACTGGTGTTCGTGATGGGTCATGAGATCCAGCACTCGTTCAACAGCACCGTCAGCGACAAGGCCATCGACGCCTTCATCAAGGACGTCCAGAAAACCGCGAAGGGGCCGGGGCCTCACGACTACACCAACGCGGTCAAAATCTATATCCAGATGAATCGCGACGACGAAGCCAGCGCGCACATCGGTGGCTTCAATGCGATCGCCTCGCAGGTGATGAAAGACAACCCGAAAGCCGGATTGAAAGAGATCTACAACACCCATCCGGCCCGCATGGAAGACTTCATCGATCGCAGTGGCAAAGCACCCGCATTCAGCTATGCGCTGAAGCCGGGTCTGACCCTGGAAGCCGACAACACGCTGAAGGAATCGCCCGAGAACGTGAAGGCGATGGGCAAACACTACTTCGATCAGCCGCCGAGTTCCGCGCGGCTCGGCGCCAAGGCCAATCAGGATTATCCGAACTATTACGGAGAGTGGGCGGTCAACGTCATCAACGACGCCGAGAAGCAGGCGCTGGCCGATGCCAAGAAGCTCGATCCCAAAGCGGTCGCGCCCGAAGTGCGGTTGAACCTCAAGGAGATCGGTCTCGACAAAGCGCTGATGGACACCGGCCTGACCTTCACCGATACCAGCCCCAGGCGGGCGCCGATCACCGCGCCGGGCGACCCGCCGGCGGACCCGTACGGCGGCGGCATCCCGTTCCTGCGTCCCGAAGATGCTGCGAAGGCGAAGGCCGAGCCGGCGCTCTATGGCCAGGCATTGAAAGCGCTGGAAGGCGTGCGGGGCGAGGCGGGCCTGAGCGATCGCACCGAGTTGCTCAACGCCGCCGCGGCCACCGCCGCACAGGCGCAGAAGGCCGGCATGGAACGCATCGATGGCGCGCTGGTCGGCAGAAACGGGCAGGTCTTCGCCTACCAGGGCGACCCGTCGAGCGAGCATGCGGATCGCGTCGCGGTGGATGTGTCCAAGGCCAAGCAGCAGCCGGCCGCGGAATCGCTGGCGGGGATGACGCCCGACGCGCAGGCCACGCCCGCGCAGCAGCAGGCGCGCAGCCAGGGCATGTAAGCCGCTTCCCACACCCGCAACGCGAAACGCCCCGCAGCGATGCGGGGCGTTCCTGTTTCGGGGCCTGCTCGCGGCCTGTTGCGGCGAAGCTGCGTCCTACAACCCCCGCGCCGCCTCTTCCACCGCGCGGAACAGCGCGCGGCCCTTGTTCATCGTCTCTTCCCATTCCTTCTGCGGGTCGGAGTCGTAGACGATGCCGGCCCCGGCCTGCACGTGCAGCTTGCCGTCCTGGATCACGGCGGTACGGATGGCGATGGCGGTGTCGGCGTCGCCGTGCCAGCTGATGTAGCCGATGCTGCCGGCGTAGACGTTGCGCTTCACCGGCTCCAGTTCGCGGATCACTTCCAGCGCGCGAATCTTCGGCGCGCCGCTGACGGTGCCGGCGGGGAAGGTCGCGCGCAGCACGTCGGCGTAACTCATGCCGTCCTTCAGGCGGCCGGTGACTTCGCTGACGATGTGCATGACGTGGCTGTAGCGCTCGATCACGAAGCGTTCGCCCATTTCCACCGTGCCCGCTTCGCTGACCCGGCCCACGTCGTTGCGGCCGAGATCGATCAGCATCAGATGCTCGGCGCGTTCCTTGGGATCGGCGAGCAGTTCGGCTTCCAGCGCGAGGTCTTCCTCATGCGTGCGTCCGCGCGGCCGGGTGCCGGCGATCGGGCGCACGGTGACGGTGCCCTGCCCCTGATCGTCGTGTTCCAGCCGCACCAGGATCTCCGGCGACGACCCCACGACCTGGGTGCCGCCGACATCCAGGAAATACATGTACGGCGACGGGTTCAGCGCCCGCAGCGCGCGGTACACATCGACCGGACGCGCGCGAAACGGCACCGACAGGCGCTGGCTCAGCACGACCTGGAAGATATCGCCGGCGCGAATGTATTCCTTCGACTTCTCGACCGCGGCGATGAAGCCCTCGCGGGTGAAGCCGGAGACGAAATCATCTTCGTTCAGACCCACCGAGTCGCGGGTTTCCGGATAACCGGGGCCGCCCTGGCGCAGGCGGTGGGTCAAGGCATCCAGGCGCCGGCTCGCGCGGCCCCACGCCTGCGGCTCGCGCGGGTCGGCATGGACGATCAGGTACAGCCGGCCCTTGAGGTTGTCGAACACCGCGACATCGCGGCTTTCCATCAGCAGGATGTCCGGCGTGCCGAGTTCGTCCGGCTTGCTGCTGCCGCTCAGGCGCTGCTCGACGTATTGGATGCACTCGAAGCCGAACCAGCCGACCAGGCCGCCGGTGAATCCGGGCAGCCCGGGCAGGCGCGGAATGCGCTCGGCGCTGCGCAGGCGCTCGACTTCCGCGAGCGGGTCGTCGACCACGCGGGTTTCGACCAGTTCGCCCAGTTCGGTGACGAACAGGGTATGGCCGGCGAAGGCGTACACGCGGTGCGCAGGCAGGCCGATTATCGAATAGCGGCCGAAGCGTTCGCCGCCCTCGACCGACTCGAACAGATAGGTGTGCGGGCCGTCGGCGAGCTTGAGGTAGACCGACAGCGGCGTGTCGAGGTCGGAGAGCACCTCGC
>JAYUUH010000611.1:0-2459 GCA_043754745.1 Lysobacter sp. | reverse complement strand
TCCAGAGATAGTGCGTCGATATCTGGTTGTTGGCGAAGCGCAGGCGCAGCTGAGTACGACCGGTCCTGTTGATCGCGGCGATGCCCGGCGCCGTGAACAGATCGCTGGTCCGGGTGCCGCCGGTGAACGGCAGTAACTGTGCGATGGCGCTGGCGGTCGTCGTCGCGGCCCAGTCGCCGGTCTCGATGGCGCAGGCGCCGAGGCAGCCGGCCTGCGCGTCGATCACCAGCGTGTTCCCGGCCGGGTTGCTCCACGGATCGCCCGACGCGCTGCGATAGGTCACGGTCAGCGTGGCCGATGTCACCGTGGCGCCGTCGGGAAGCGATGAAGTGTCGAAGGACAGCAGCGTGCGATTGAATTTGCCGTCGGTGCCGCGGCCGATGGCGAGACCGAGACTCGATTCCAGCGTGCCGATCGCAGGTGAGACGCCGCCGCTGGCGGCCTTGACGTAGCCGTCGTTGGCGTCCTCGTTCGCGAAGCTCACAGTGACTGGCGATGTGCCTCCGCCGCCGGTGCCGCCGCTCACGGTCACGTTCACCACCGGAGAGCTGCCGGTATTGCCGGCGAGATCGACTGCGCGCGCCTGCAGCGCATGCGCGCCGTTGCTGGCGGTGGCGCTGTTCCAGGTGTAGGCATAAGGCGCGGTGGCGTCGCTGCCGAGCAGGGCGCCATCGAGCAGGAATTCGACCCGGTCCACGCCGATATTGTCGCTGGCGTTCGCGGAAACGGCGACGCTGCCCGTCACGGCTGCGCCGTTCGCGGGCGCGGTGATCGTCGCGGTCGGCGCGATGCCGTCGAGATTGTCCAGACCGAAGAAGCGCGCGATGTAATAGCTCGAACACAGGTTCACATCGAGGATGTACGCACCAGCGGTGCCGCACTGGGTTTCGCCGGCGCCCGGGTCCACCGGCGTGCCATGCCCCATGCCGGTGATGGCGTAGGTTTCGACCCGCGCCTGCCCCGATGCCGTTTTGTAGACCTTGTGCGGGAAACCGCCGACGGTGTCGCTGACCTCCGCGGTCTGGTCGATGCCGTGGACGTTGGTCCACTGTTCCATGCTCTCGGTCAGGTTCATCGGGCGCACGACGTAATCGCCGTCGCCGTGCCAGATCGAAACGATCGGCCACGGCCCGGTCCAGGTCGTGGAAGCGCGCACTTTGTCGCCCCACTGCGCCGGCGTGAGGTTGCTGCCGGGATTCATGCAGCTGAAAGCGGCGCTCTGGCTGGTAGCGCAGCGATGCGGGATGCCCGCGACGATAGCGCCGCCGGCGAAGACGTCCGGATACGCGGCGAGCAGGGTCGAGGTCATCGCGCCCCCGGCCGACAGTCCGGTGACATAGATGCGCGAAGGCGCGATGCCGTTATCGGACATCATCCGGTCGACCATCTGTTTGATCGACAGCGTTTCGCCCTGGCCGCGGGCGGTATCGCCCGTCTCGAACCAGTTGAAACAGGCGCTGGAATTGTTCGCGCTCTGCTGTTGCGGCAACAGCAGCGCGAAACGGAATCGGTCCGCGAACAGCTGCCAGCCGGTTTCTGAGTCGTAGCTGGCGGCGCTCTGCGAGCAGCCGTGCAGCGCGACCACCAGCGGCGCGTTCGCGGGCAGTGCGCTGGGCACGTACTTGAACATGCGCAGATTGCCGGGATTGGTGCCGAAGCCGGTGACTTCAGATTGCGCGAAAGCGGGCACCGCCACCGACGCCGCGAACAGCGCGCACGCGATGGACGCGCTGCGCAGATGGGGCATGCGCAGATGCGATGTGCGGATGCAGAAAAGGGTGCGGGTGAGTCTTGCAATGGCGGACATCGGCGGCGCCTCCTGCGGCGAAGGCCTGCAGTGAGCCACAGGTCCCGCATCGACGACATTGGCCGATGGGGCAAGCTGCGCTGCAACATCGCGGGCGTCAGTCGGCGCTGTCCTCGGACGAGGTGCTGGCTGTGTTTCCGGCTGTGCTTTCGACGGTGTCTTCGTCTGTATTCGCGTGCCTGTCTTCGGGCGACAGCCACCACTGTTCGCCACGTACGGTCGGCGCGGACGGCATCGCATCGCGGCTGTCCATCGAATCGAGTCGGCGCCCGCGCGCCCCGGCTTTCCAGCGCTCGATCAAGCGCATCACCGAGTGCCGGCTCTGCGCGGCGATGCCGATATTGCGTTCCGGCCGCCATCGGCTTGGATCGTCGGCATCGGGTTGTGCGTTGCTATCGTGACGGTGCGGTGCGCCGTAACTGCAGCGCAGGCAGTAGTTCACGATGCTTTCGGTCCAGTCTTCCGCGAATGCGATACCGGGCACGCGCGCTTCGATCAATGCCTCGAGATCCGTACGCTGCGGACAGTTCACGAACACGGCGAAGGTCGGGTATTCAGAGGTTTGCATCCGCTGCAATGCGTTCAACACCGGCACCATGCTCTGATGGAAGCGGCGTTGCCCGGTGGAAGCGCCGTCGTGGAGAACGATGTC
>JAYUUH010000610.1:0-7246 GCA_043754745.1 Lysobacter sp. | reverse complement strand
CAGCGCCTGCACCAGCCGCTCGCCGTCCCAGCCTTCAGCCACTGCTTCATAGCTGGGCAGCACGCGATGGCGCAGCACGTCCAGCGCCACCGCGCGCACGTCGTCCGGGGTCACGAAATCACGGCCAGCCAACCATGCCCGCGCACGCGCGCAGCGTTCGAGCGCGATCGAACCGCGCGGGCTGGCGCCCCAGCCGATGCGTCGCGCCAGCGCGGGGTCGTAACGTTTGGCGTCGCGCGAGGCCAGCACCAGCTCGATCAGATAGCGTTCGATCGGTGGCGCCACATGCAGGTCCAGCACCGCCCGACGCGCCGCGAACACATCAGCCTGAGACAGCTTCAGCAGCGGCGCGGCCTGCGTACCGGCCGCGTCGTGCTCGCCGCGCGCGCGGTCGCGGGCCAAGCGCAGGATCTCGGCTTCCATCTTCGCCTCGGGATACCCGATGCGCACATACATCAGGAACCGGTCGAGCTGCGCCTCGGGCAGCGGGAACGTGCCCTCCTGCTCGATCGGATTCTGGGTCGCCATCACCAGGAACAGCCGCGGCAGCGGATACGTGCGCCGGCCGACCGTGACCTGGCGCTCGCCCATCGCTTCGAGCAGCGCCGACTGCACTTTCGCCGGCGCGCGGTTGATTTCGTCCGCAAGCAGCAGGGAGTGGAAGATCGGCCCGGGCTGGAACTCGAAATGGCCGTCCTGCGGACGCCACACTTCGGTGCCGGTGAGATCCGCCGGCAGCAGGTCGGGCGTGAACTGGACACGGGCGAAATCCGCTTCGAGACGTTCGGCCAAGGCGCGGATCGCGGTGGTTTTGGCCAGCCCGGGCGCGCCTTCGACCAGCAGATGGCCGTCGGCGAGCAGGGCGATGAGCAGGCGTTCGATCAGGCCCGACTGGCCGACGATCTCGGCGGACAACTGTTCGCGCAACTGCGAGAAGGCGGCATGCGACCGCGAAGCAGCGGCAGGGGTATCCACGATCTCGGTCATGCGTCCATCGCTCGGGGTAAACGACCCGCAGTTTGACCGATCCGGCGCGGAAATGTTCAGCGCCGTGTCCACCGCCGCCATGCGCGACATGCCACGGGCGCGATCACCGTCGCCCCAAAAAAAACGGGAGCCGAAGCTCCCGTTTCCTGTGACGCGACGATGCCGGCTCAGAGCCGCGGCATGGCGCCCATGACCTTCGGGGTCACGAAAATCAGCAGTTCCGCCTTGCCCTTGCTGCGGCCTTTCTTCTTGAACAGATTGCCGAGGATCGGCAGATCCGCCAGGAACGGCACCTTCGAGGCCTGGCTGCGGTCGGTGAATTCGTACACGCCACCGATCACCACCGTGTTGCCATCGTCGACGAGCACTGCGGTGTTCACTTCGCGCTTGGAGATCAAAGGCACCGAACCGCTGGCGGTATCGATGAAGTCTTCGAGTTCGTCCTTCTTCACCGCCAAGTTCAGGAACACGCGGCCGTCGTCGGTGATGGTCGGCGTGACCTTCAGCTCGAGCACGATTTCCTTGAAGTTCACTGTCTGGGTGACGGTGCCGCCCGACAGCTGGGTGGTGACATAGCCGATTTCGCGACCCTGCTTGATCACCGCTTCGCGCTGGTTGCTGGTGACGACGCGCGGATTGGAGATCACTTCGCCGCGGCCTTCTTCCTGCATCGCCGACAGCTCGAGATCGAGCTTGTAGCCGGCATTGAGGATGCTGAAGGCGAGCGTGGCCGGATTGGAGCTGATCAGACCGCCGGCCAGCACGCCCAGATCGACATTGTTGCCACCGCTCAACGTGTAGGCGCCGCGCTGCGGGATCGGGCCGACGCGGCCGCCTTCATCCCATGTGCGGAGTGCGGTGTTGAAAGCGTTGTCGACGTTGGTGATCGAGTTGCGCGACGCCGTGGTGTTGCCGATCGAGTTGCCGTAGGTGACGTTGTCCTTGTAACCGTTGATGCCGAACTTGGCGCCCAGCTCGCGGGCAAAGTCCTCAGTGGCGATCACGATCTTGGCTTCGATCAGCACCTGGTCGACCGGCTTGTCGAGCTGCGACACGAGGCGGCGGATCTCGGCGACGCGCGCCGGGATGTCGATCACGAGCAGGGTGTTGGTGCGACGGTCGAAGCTGATGCTGCCGCGCGGCGACAGGAAACCGCGGCTCTGCTGGCCGCCACCGCCACCGGCACCACCCTGGCCCCCACCGCCGGACTGGTTACCCTTGCTGTCATCGGTCAGCAGCTTGGCGATGTCTTCGGCGTTGCCGTAACTCACCACGATGTATTCCGTCACCGTTTCGACGCGGTTCTCGATCGCGATCCGGGCGTCTTCCTTGTCCTGCTCGAACTTGGCGATTTCCGCCTGCGGCGCGACCCACATCACGTTGCCGCTGCGGCGCTTGTCGAGCTGCTTGGCCTGCAGCACGATGTCGAGGGCCTGATCCCACGGCACGTTGATCAGGCGTAGGGTGACATTGCCCTGCACGGTGTCGCTGGCGACGATGTTGAGATTCGACTCTTCCGCGATCAACTGCAGCACCGTGCGTACCGGCACGTCCTGGAAGTTGAAGGTCACCGGGCGACCGCTGAACGGCCGTGCGGAACTCGCGGCCTTCTGCGCGGTGCCGGCGACGGCGGTGGCGCCACCGACCGCACGCGACGGCGAAGCTGCGCGCGGCACCAGTTCGACGATGTAATCGCGACCGGTTTGGTAGGCGAGCGGCTCGAACGCGCCCCGGGTGCTGATCACCACCTGCGCCTTGTTGCCGCTGGCGCTGGCTTGGACCTGCTGCACCGGGGTGGCGAAATCGGTGACGTTGAGCATTCGCTGCAGATGCGCGGGCATCGTGACGTTGCCGATGTCCACGATCACGCCTGCGTCGCTGCTGCGCATGTCGGGCATGGCGCTATCGCTGTCGAAGTGCAGGATGAGCTTGCCGGAGCCGCCATCGCCGCGCTTGAAGTCGATGCTGGTGATCGAAGCGATCGCCGGCGTCTGCTGCGCGGATGCGGGTGCTGGTGCGGTGGGCCCGGGCGGAGTCGCGCCGACGGCGCTGAGCGCCGAAAGCAGACCGACCGCCAAGCCGTAGAACGCGGCTTTCGTTGGCATCTTGCGACGGCCCTGCTGCTGGCTATGCGCCTTGAGTACGATCATTTCGCTATCCCCTCGTCTTATTCGTCATCGAGCGAAACCGTTGCCGGCCGCTCCAGCCAACCGCCTGCACCATCGGAAACCAGTTCGACGAGTTCGATTCGATTCTCGAACACACCGGTCACACGCCCGTCGGCCTGGCCCATGTAATTTCCCGGAACGATCCGGTGCGTGACCTTGTCAGGCCCCATCACCAGCGCGACCTGGGCGCTGCCTTTGCCGATCGTCCCGACCATGTCGAGAGCATCCAGCGGAAATTGCTCCAGCGCCTGCTTGCGCCGGTCAGAATCCGGACGCGGTCCCGCCGCGCCGGCGCCCGACGCGAACATCGCGTTGAACGGATCGCGCAGCGACTGCGCGGAATATTCGAATACCTCGAACTGCTGCATGATCGGCAGCGGGTCGAGCGGCGGCGCCGGCTTCTTTTTGACGTTCGCCACCCATTCCTCGAGATTGGGCGCTTCGCCGGGCGTGCTGGTGATCGAACGACCACAGCCCGTCAAACCGGCAAGCAACGCGACCGCGAGTGCGGCACGCGCGACATGATTGTGAAGTCTGCGCATCAGCGGCTCCCTCCGGCGGCCTGGCCGGCGACGGCGGCCGCCGCGGCGGCCGGTGTATTCGGCGCGGTCGCGGCCGGCGGCGTTCCAGGCGTACCCGGAGTTCCAGCGGTGGCGGGTACGACTTCGTCGTCTTCGTCCCGGTAGCGGTAGGTCTTGACCGTGCCCTTGAGTTCGAGCACCGAATCCGGGCCGATGCCGACCGGTTTCTTGCCCTTGTCGCTGGTGCCGCCGGGCATCTCGCGCGGTTTGAGCGAGATGTCGTGCATGGTCATGATGACCACGCGCGGCAGCGAAGCCACGCCGCTGACGAAGGCGCCGAACTGGTGGTAGCTACCCACCATCTTCAACTCGATCGGTTTTTCGACGTAGAACTCGAGTGCGGTCTCATCGCCCGGCTGGAACAACTCGTTGGCGATGCCGGTGGCCAGCGCGGTCTGCGAGATGTCGACGATCAGCTCGGGCATTTCGGTCTTGCTCGGCAACTGCCGCAGCATCTGCTGCAGTTGCTGTTCCATCTGCGCGAGCTGCTGTTTCAGCGGCTCCAGATTCGCAGCCTGGCCCTGCAGCTTCTCGAATTCCTGGCGTTTGTTGGTTTCATCAGCTTCCAGGCCTTCGAGCACCGCGCTTTTCGGGCGGGTCAGGAAGTTCCACAGCAGGAACAGGATCAGCAGCCCCAGCGCGAAGCAAAACCCCAATTGCCATTCCCGAGGCCACGAACCAGCATTGTTGAAGTCGAGTTCCTTGAGCGACATTTTCTTCTTCACGACGCGGGCCCTCCCGTTTGCTCGGACGGTACGGATTCGGAATTCGGCTTGCCTTCGGGCATCACCGTCGGCTGTGGAACGCCGGTGGCCGGCGCGGGTGTCGCAGGCGCGGCGGAACCGGAAGCAGGAGCCGCAGGCGCGGTACCGCCAGCGGGCTGTGCGGCCATCAGCGGCTGCAGGGTCGCCGGCTCGGCGACGGTCACGCCAGCGGCGGCGTCGACACTGCCCTCTTCGCCTTCCTTCTTGGCGTTCGGGTTGGCCAGCGTCACCGTCACACTGAAGGTGTGCGGCAGCCCGCTGTTGTCGCCTTCGACCTGGATCACCGACAGCTCCGGCTTGGTCATCCAGCCCGACGCCGACAGGTTCTCCATATAGTTACTGACCCGGGCGTACGACTGCGATCGGCCTTCCAGGGTGAGCTTTTCGCCTTCCTGGTTGATCCCGGTGAGGATCACGCCGTCGGGAATGGTGCGCACCAGCGAATCGAACAGGTGCACCATCTGCGAGCGGTTGGCCTGCAGTTCCTCGATCACCTTCTTGCGGTTGAGCAGATTGTTCTTTTTCTGCTCCAGCGCTTCGATCTCGGTGATCTTGGTCTTGACCGTCACGATTTCCGCGTCGAGGTAGGCATTGCGCTCCTGTTGACCGGAGATCTGCATGTTGTAGTAGGTGTTGACCAGGAACCAGGCGGCGAAACCCGCCACGGCGGACAGCACCAGCATCAGCATGAACTGTTTTTTGCGCTCTTTCTGCCGTTCGGCGCGCCACGGGAGGAGGTTGATCCGTGCCATCAGTCGAAGCTCCTCAGGGCGAGGCCGCAAGCGATCATCAGCGCTGGCGCGTCCTGCGCGAGCGCGTGCGCCTGCACGCGTGGACCGAGCGTCATCTGGGCCAGCGGGTTGGCGACCATGGTCTGCACGCCCAGCTGTTCCTCCACCATCGCGGAGATACCGGCGATGGAAGCGCAGCCGCCGGCCAGCACGATCTGGTCGACACGGTTGTATTCGCTGCCTGCGTAGAAGAACTGCAACAAGCGGCCGATCTGCTGGGCCATGGCTTCCTTGAACGGCTCCAGCACTTCGATTTCGTAACTTTCGGGCAGGCCGCCCTGGCGCTTGGCTAGACCCGCCTCCTCGTAGCTCAAGCCATAGCGGCGCATCACCTCGTCGGTGAGCTGCTTGCCGCCGAACACCTGCTCGCGGCTGTAGATGTTGCGGCCGTTGCGCAGGATGCTGAGCGTGGTCATGGTGGCACCGACATCGACCAGCGCGACGATGCCGTCGTGCGGGATGTTCAGCGTGCCGGCGATCAGCGCATAGGCATTCTCGATCGCGAAGGCCTCGACATCCATGATCTTCGCGGCCAGGCCGCCGACTTCCAGCGCGGACGCCCGCATTTCGACGTTTTCGGAACGCGAGGCCGCCAGCAGCACCTGGACCATTTCCGGGTTACCGGGCATGGCGCCGAGCACCTCGAAGTCCAGATTCACTTCCTCGATCGGATACGGAATGTAGTTCACCGCCTCCAGTTCGATCTGCGACTCCATGTCGTCCTCATCGAGGTCGGCAGGCATCGGAATGATCTTGGTGATCACCGCCGACCCGGCGACGGCCGCCGCGGCATGCTTGGCCTTGCTACCTGAACGGTTGAGCGCCCGACGGATAGCCTCGCCCACAGCCTCGACCTCGACGATGTTCTTCTCGGCGACGGCATTCGGCGGCAACGGCTCGACCGCGTAATGTTCCACCCGATAGCGGTCGCCAGCCCGAGACAGCTGCAGGAGCTTGACGGCGGTCGAGCTGATGTCGACGCCCACCAAAGGTGACTGAGTTTTTGCTAGCAGTCCCACTTTTTCCCCTTCCCACGCGCGCTTACGCGCGTTACGTGTCCCAATACATTAAATAACGGACTTTCAAGTTTTAGGCAACTCCCCCTTGCAGTGGATCGCTCCGAGAGTGACCTCTGTCACGACCTTGAACGGCCGTTCGTCCCGTCCCGCGCCCCCTTGGCCCCGATTCCCGCCCCTTCCCCAGGCCCTTCCCGAAGGTCGTGGACAGATCTCCCGGTGAGGCCCGCCTGAACAGAGCGGGTAGGAGGCCGACCGGGCGGCAGGCCGCCTATAATCTCCCGCCTCTCTAGTACACCTTCCGACGCCAGGATTCCGCCACCCATGTCCCGTATTCGCCGCCTGCTGCGCTGGGCCTTCCTGCTTTCCCTCATCGGCCTGGTCATCGGAGGCGTCGCTTTCGGACTCCTTTATATAAGTGTCTCGTCCAAGCTGCCCGATGTGCAGACCCTGCGCACCATCGAACTGCAGGAGCCGCTTTACGTCTACGCCAAGGACGGCAGGTTGATCGGCCTGTTCGGCGAGACCCGACGCTACCCGGTCGAGATCGAGAAAGTACCGAAGCGGTTGAAGGATGCGTTCATCGCGATCGAGGATGCGCGGTTCTACGAGCACGGCGGCGTGGACTACAAGGGCGTCGCGCGCGCGATCTGGCTGATGGCGACCACCGACGGCAAGCGCGTACCCGGCGGCTCGACCATCACCCAGCAGGTCGCCCGCCAGTACTTCCTCAGCTCCGAATACAAGTTGAAGCGTAAATTCGCGGAAATGCTGCTGGCGCGCAAAATGGAGGCGGAGCTCAGCAAGGACGAGATCTTCGAGCTGTATCTCAACAAGAGTTTCTTCGGCAATCGTGCGTACGGCGTGGGCGCCGCGGCCGAGTTCTACTACGGCAAGCCGCTGGACCAGCTGAGTCTGGACGAAATGGCGTCGCTGGCC
>JAYUUH010000609.1:0-2465 GCA_043754745.1 Lysobacter sp. | reverse complement strand
GACCCGATGTCTCGATGCCGTCGAACGCATCGGCAACAAACTTCCCGATCCGGCGCTGCTGTTCCTAGGATTGATGCTGGTGGTCTGGATCGTGTCGGCGCTGCTGTCGACCGTGCAGTTCGCCGAGTTGGACCCGCGCAATGGCCAGCCGATCCAGGTCAAGAACCTGCTCGCGGGCGCCAGCCTCACCGGCTTCATGGCGGAAATGGTCAAAACCTTCGTGAACTTTCCGCCGCTGGGCGTCGTGCTGGTCGCGATGCTGGGCCTGGGCGTGGCCGAACATACCGGTTTCATCAACGCCGCCCTGCGCGCCATGCTCAGCGTCACGCCGAAGGCGCTGCTGACGCCGGTGCTGATCGCAGTGGGCGTGCTCAGCCATGTCGCCGTCGACGCGGGTTACGTGCTGGTGATCCCGCTGGGCGCGGTGATTTTCTACGCTGCCGGCCGCCATCCGTTGGCTGGCATCGCTGCCGCGTTCGCCGGGGTGTCGGGCGGGTTCTCGGCCACCTTTTTCGTGCCGTCGAGCCTCGATCCGTTGCTGGCGGGCCTCACCCAGGCCGCGGCGCGGGTGATCGATCCTGAATTCGTGGTCAACCCGCTCAACAACTATTTTTTCACTACCGCCTCGACCTTTATGATCATCGCGGTCGGCTGGTTCCTGACCGACAAAATCATCGAGCCGCGGCTGCGGAATACGCCGGTGGACGGCGACCCGGCGCAACTGCCGCAGGCGATGGAAGCGATGACACCGGCCGAGCGTCGGGGGCTGTGGTTCGCGGTATTGGCGATGCTGATCGCTGCGGCCGTGTTCGTGCTGACGCTTGTACCGGCGGATTCGCCGTGGCGCGCGCCGGCCGATGCGCCCGACGGCTTGGCTGGTCAGCTCGCGGTCGCGCAGGCGCCGGTAATGCAGTCGATCGTGGCGCTGATCTTCATCTTTTTCCTGATTCCCGGCGTGGTGTACGGCATGGCGTCGGGGTCGGTCAAAACCCATCGCGACATCATCGCTGGCATGAGCAAGTCGATGAGCGGCATGGGTTATTACATCGTGATGGCGTTCTTCTGCGCCCAGTTCATCTACGCATTCGGCCAGAGCAACCTCGGCGCCTTGATCGCGGTGAAAGGGGCGGAGGCGCTCAAGAGCATGCAATTGCCGATGGGCCTGACCCTGTTCGGCATCATCCTGCTGACCGCATCGGTGAATCTGCTGGTGGGTTCGGCGTCGGCGAAGTGGGGCCTGATCGGTCCGGTGATGGTGCCGATGCTCATGCAACTGGGCGTGTCGCCCGATCTCACCCAGGCCGCCTACCGGGTAGGCGATTCCACCACCAACATCATCACCCCGCTCATGCCGTACTTTCCGCTGATCGTGGTGTTCTGCCAGCGTTACGTGAAAAGCACCGGTATCGGCACGCTGGTCGCGCTGATGCTGCCGTACACCGTGACGCTACTGGTGATCTGGACGTTGCTGTTGATGGCGTTCTGGGGGCTGGGTCTGCCGTTGGGTCTGCAGGCCAGCTACACCTATCCCGCTAGCGGTTGATCAGGAGGCGCCCGCCCCCGACAGTCGTTTCCGGAGTCTCTGCTGCGGTGCAGCATCGGTGTCGCGGTTTGACGCGCCAGCATCGGGTCGGTCATCCTCCGAAGCCCGGCCGCACGCGCGGGTTCGACTTTTGCACGCCATTTCGCAAGCAATTAAACAGAGGGAACCCGCATGAGCGGAGCGACGCATACACCCGGCCCGACGGCCATTCCCGAATTCAGCCAGATCATGGGGCATCCCAAGCCGCTGTGGATGCTGTTTATGACCGAGTTCTGGGAGCGCTTCGCGTTCTACGGAATCCGCTGGGCGCTGGTGCTTTACATCGTCGCGCAGTTCCACGGTGGCGACGGCAGCGGCCAGGCGCCGGCCAACCAAACCTACGGCGCGTATCTGGCCCTGGTCTATGCCGGTGCGATCTTCGGCGGCTACGTAGCCGACAAGGTGCTGGGCTACCAGCGTTCGATCCTGCTCGGCGCGATCATCATGGCGGCCGGCCTCTTCATGATCGCGATGCCCAACTCCGAGGTCTTCAAGCTCGGCCTGGCGACGATCATCGCCGGCAACGGCCTGTTCAAACCGAACATCTCGACGATGGTGGGCAAGCTGTACGCGCCGACCGACGGCCGCCGCGATTCGGGCTTCACCATCTTCTACATGGGCATCAACCTCGGCGCGATGGTCGCGCCGATCCTCACCGGCTGGCTGGCGAGCAAGGTCTTCGGCACCGACGAGTTCCCCGCCTACAAGGTGGTGTTCATCACCGCCGGCATCGGCATGCTGGTCTCGCTGGTGTGGTTCTGGTTCGGCCGCGCGCAGCTGGAGGGCATCGGCCGGGCGATCGACGCCGATGGCGGCGGCAAGCGCAAGGTGCTGTACGTGCTGGTCGGCGCGCTGCTGGCGATCCCGCTGATCTACTTCCTGC